>NZ_QAIW01000127.1:0-8832 GCF_003061285.1 Stenotrophomonas sp. HMWF003
CTGCAGCACCCATTGGCGTCGGCCTTGGTCATCCTCGACCGGGCCGGGCGGCCGCTGGCGGCCAACCCGGTCGCGCGCGAGCTTGGGCTGCCGGCAACCGTGGCGGCCTATGGCGAGCTGCTTGAAGACCTGCGCCTGCTGGCGGCCGACGGTGGCCTGGTGCCCTGCCAGCTGCCGGGCGGGCCGCGCGGTCGCCTGGACGGGTGGATGCGTGCGGTGCACGACCCGGACGGCCACCTGCTGGCATTCACGCTGAGCGTGCCCGAGCCGGTCGCCAGCTACGCCGGCAGCCGCTGGGAGCTGGCCCTGGACCACGCCGGCCACGGGCTGTGGGACTGGGACCTGCCCAGCGATGCGGTGATCCGGTCGCGGCGCTGGGACGACCAGCCGGTGCCGGCCGAAGAAGTCACCCGGGGCGATGCCGCCGCGGCGTTGCTCGCCCCGGTGCATCCGGAGGATCAGCCGGCGGTGCGCGCCGCGCTGGACGCCCACCTGCGCGGCGACGGTGAGGTCTATACCGCCCAGTACCGGCTGCGCCACCCCGACGGTGACTGGCGCTGGGTGCTCGACCGGGGTCGGGTGGTGGCACGTACCGCCGACGGCCAACCCCTGCGCATGGTGGGCACCCACACCGACATCCAGGCGCAGAAGCAATTGGAGGCGCAGCTGCTGGAGCAGCAGGTGCACCTGCGCGAGGCCCAGCGCATCGCCAGCATGGGCAGCTGGTCGTGGGACCCGGCCCAGCGCCAGTTCTGGTGGTCGCCGGAGTTCCGCGCCCTGCTGGGCGTGGGCGAAGATCCGCTGAGCGGTCGCCGGCGCTGGTTGCGCCAGCTTGAACCGCGCTCGCGCAGCCTGCTGCGCCACGCCTGGCGGCGCATGCTGCGCGACGGCAAGCCGGCCACGCTGGAACTGGAGTTGCCGCGCGAGCGCGACGGCGCGCTGCACCTGCGCCTGTGGATGCAACCGCTGCTGGGTGCCGATGGCCGCATCCAACGGCTGCTGGGCCAGGTCCAGAACATCACCGAACAGCACCAGACCGATGCGCTGATCCGGTGGCGCACCGAACTGCTCAACCGTGTGTCGGCACTGGGCCGCATCGGTGGCTGCGAAATCGAAGTGACCACCCGCCACATGCAGTGGACCGAGGAGTGCTACCGCATCCACGGCCTGCGCAAGGAGCCGATCAGCCTGGACCAGGCGCTGGCCCTGTACACCCAGGATTCGCGCGACGCCTTCGAGGCGGCACTGGAGCGCATCGCCGACGGCGGCCTGCCCGAGCAGCTGGACCTGTGCTTCTACCGCCAGTCCGGCCTGCGCATCTGGGTGCAGGTGCTGATCGAACTGGACCGCCGCGATGGCCTGCCGACCCGCTTCGTGGTGCTGTTCCGTGACATCACCCGCGAACGCGAAGCCAACGAGCGCATCGAACTGCTGGCGCACTACGACCTGCTGACCGGCCTGCCCAACCGCATGCTGCTGCGCGAACAGACCGCCGATGCCATCGAAGAAGCGCGCGACCGGGGTGCACCACTGGCCATGCTGTTCATCGACCTGGACGGCTTCAAGACCATCAACGACACCTTCGGCCACGCCACCGGCGATGCGCTGCTGAAGGCGGCGGCCACCCGGCTGCACCAGAACCTGCGCAACGCCGACTTGTTCGGCCGTTTCAGTGGCGACGAGTTCATCGTGGTGTTGCGTGACCTGGCCGACCCCGAGGACGCCGGCCACGTGGCCCGCAAGCTGATCGCCTCGCTGGCCGAACCGCTGCAGCGCGGCGAAACCACGCTGAAGGTCGGCGCCAGCGTGGGCATCGCCATGCTCGACCAGAGCCATCACGACTTCGAATCGCTGCTGCGCGCGGCCGACGCGGCGATGTACGCCGCCAAGGAAGCGGGGCGCAACACCTACCAGTACTACAGCCAGGACGCGCTGGCCAAGATCCAGCGCAAGCTCGAGATCGAGCACGCGCTGCTGGGCGCGATCGAGCGCGAAGAGTTCACCCTGGCCTACCAGCCGCTGCTGCACGCCGAGAACGACCAGCCGCCGGCCATCGAAGCCCTGCTGCGCTGGCATCGGCCCGGGATCGGCTACTGCAGCCCGGCCGAGTTCATTCCGATCGCCGAAAAGTGCGGCGAGATCGTCCGCATCGGCGACTGGGTGCTGGCCGAGGCGTGCCGCCAGGCGGCCGCCTGGGATGCCGCCGGCCTGGCGTTCGACCGCGTGGCGGTCAACGTTTCGGCCGTGCAGCTGCGCGACCGCGGCTTCGCCGAACGCGTGATCGACATCTGCCACGCCCACGGCTGGCCCCCGCAGCGGCTGGAACTGGAGCTGACCGAGTCTGCGCTGATCCGTGATACCGATGTACTGCGCCACTGCTTCGACGTGCTCGAACGCCACGGCGTACCGCTGGCGGTGGACGACTTCGGCACCGGCTTCTCCAACCTGCATTACCTCAACCGCTTCCCGGTGGGCCGCCTGAAGATCGACCGCAGTTTCGTGCAGGGCATGCTGCACGACACCGGCACCGCCGAAGTCACCCAGGCCATCGTCCACCTGGGGCACGCGCTGGGCATGAAGGTCGTCGCCGAAGGCGTGGAAACCGAGCAGGAAGAGGCCATGTTGCGCCGCCAGGGCTGCGACGAGATCCAGGGCTACCTGTATTCCCGCCCGCTCACCCCGCGCGACCTGGCGCAATGGCTGAAGGCCGGCAGCACCCGCATCGCACCGCGCGAAGCGGTGGTCGCGCTGAGCCACGCGGTCTGAGCGTCGGGGGGGTGCCTCGCGGGCATACCCAACGTGATGCTGCCATCGCGCGACCGTCCATCACGTGCGGTCGCCAGGGATGCGGCGCTATCGCACGGCAGCCGGCCTGCCCGCTCGCGGAATGCCTCCCGACCCGGCTAGAACGGACGCAGCGTTTGCCATGCCTCCAACGCGTCCTGCCGGACCAGACGCACCTCCCAACCCTCGGACAGGCCTGCAAGGTCGGGAGTGTAGATTTCCCCTGCCGCCAGCGCGCCCACCCTGTCGCGGGTCATGGCGTACACCGAGCGTCCCTGCGCGTCGGTCACGTCAAAGTCGTGCACCTCCAACAGGGTCAGCAGGAGACGCAATCGCGCGTTGCGCTCTTCAGCCGTGCTTGGGGCGAGCATCGATGCATGCGCGGCGACCTGCCTGTGGCAAGGGTCGACGATGATCTCCACGGCGGTGTTCTCACCGCACACCAGGAGTTGGCCGAAGGCCGTGATGGCATACGCGTGGAAGGTATCTACGCCCTCCAGCGGACTGCCCACCAATGCTGTTGCCAGCACCGTCGCATAGCACTCCGGGCGGACCAGCATCATGCGGCCCTCCAGGTAGCGTGCCAAGCCATCGCGCTGCCACAAGGCAAGCAGGGTGTCCGGGAGCCGGCCACGCCAGTGAGTGCGCGTGCTTTCATCCACGGGAACGCCGATCGTGCTGGGAGTGAAGGCCTCGAGAAAGGCCCCCGGATCATCCATCACTGGATCAGCATCTGGTCGCGGTTCCGCACTGCTCGGCAAGGCCGGCGCCGCAACCAACAGGTCCAGAAAGCCCAGCATTCCCTGCGCCTGCATCCCGCTTGCATCATCATCGGCGAGTGTGACCACTGCCATCCCGGGACCGGCGCCCTGCAACAGCGTGCCAGCCGGGAGGGTCTGCCACCCCCGCTCGAGCACGACGTACCGGGTGATGGCCTCGGCGCCGTCATCCTCGATGAGGATCGCGGGGGTGCCGTCTTCGAGCTGCACCGCGGACACCTCAACATAGGCATCGACACTTCCGGCATCCGCGTCATCAGGGTCCACCAGCGCTGCATACGGCTGCTGGAAGTCGCCTGTTTCATCCAGCGTGCGCCGGAGAATGCTCAGTTCCTCTGGATCGAGACGCCACGGCTCGGCACCGACGGGCAGGGGCTGCAGGTCAATCGAGAGGCGTGGCGTGACGTCAGCCATGGGGCGGCAACTCGTCTCAAGGGGCGACGATGTTGAAAAAGTCCAGAGGCTGTGTCGATGCAATTTGTTGTAAAGCGCCCGCGCCGGGAAGGGAGCAACACGCGCTGTGCAGGCATCCGCATGGGGGTCTTACCCCTGCGGCCCCGGTATCTCCCCCACCGTGTCGCCTTCGTAGGTCTGCACGGCCATGCGGTAGATGTCGGTCCAGTCGCCGTCGCGCCCCGGGCCCAGCCGGTGTCGGGCGCCGAACACATAGACCGTTTCGCCCAGCGACATGTGCCCGATCAGGTGTTGCGCGGCAAGGCTGACCTGGAACTGGTGCAGGAACACCATCGGCTGCCCCTGGTGGTACAACCAGGCCGGCTCACCGACCCACTTCGGCTTGGCGTCCATGCAGGGAAAGGCGTCTGCCAGCCGGGCGGCCAGCCATTTCCTGCGCGGCGTGGGCGCGCCTTGTTCGTGGTACTCGCGATAGAGCTGCTTGGCGAAATCGTCGGCGCCATCGGCTTCTATCGAGGCGGCATGCCGCTCCGCCGCCGCCATCGCTTCGCCCCAGAAAACATGGAAATCTGTCAGTTCGGTCATACTGTTCCTTGTGGATGCCGACACCCTTGCAGGCCGACGCAGCAACAGAGGATAGCCTCCCGTGGCAAATCCTGATCGACGGCGGATGGACCGCGGCGGCTCAGACAATGATGGGGCGGGGCGCACAAACGTCGTCGGCCAACACCCGATGCCACAACTATCGGTAGTCCGCAGGCAGGCAACCGCTACCGCAGCGCCATCCCATCCACGGCGCGTGCGTCCAGCTCTGGACATCGATTGAATACGGCGAACCGCTGCAGCGCCGTGCGCAGGGCAGGCAGGAAATGATCCCGATCCAGACCGTCGCGCTCGATATGCAGGCTCAGCACCCCCAGCCGCTGCTCGCTACGGTGTGCCTTGCAGTCCACCCGGCCCACCACCTTATCCCCGTACAGCAGGGGCAGGCAGAAGTAGCCGTGTACGCGCTTGCTGGCGGGCACATAGCACTCGATCCGGTAATCGAAGGCGAACAGGGCACTCAAGCGCTCCCGATGGATGACCAGGTTGTCGAACGGCGACAGGATCCTCACCTCGCGGCGCAGCCGCATCGGGCGATCCAGTGCAGCCACATCGACGTAGGCGGTCATCCCATCGTCGCCCTTCCACACACGCAGCTGCCCCGCATCGACCCGTTCATCGACCACGGCGCGCATCGCATCCCGCAGGTCTTTTCCGGGCTGCAGGTGCAGCAGCTGCTTCAGGGTGAATACCCCATGTGACCGCCGCGTTGTCTCCAGCAGGTAGGTCGCATACTCGCCCAGGCTGGGAACGCTCAGGTCGATGTGGTCGGGCAGGCAGCGCTCGGCCAGGTCGTAGGATTTCTCCATGCCGTTGCGTTCGCACACCATCAGGTCGCCGCGCATGAACAACGTCTCGAACGCGCGCCGGCCGGGCCCCTGGTTCCACCAGCTGCCCGCTTCCTTGGCGCCCGGGTCCAGGTGGCGCATCCGCAGGGGGCCGTCGGCACGGATCCGCGCCAGGATCTGCTGCATCAACTGCGGGTCACCGCCACGGAAGTAACGGCTTTCTCCGTCCCGGATCGCGCGCATCCGGCGCAGCGCGTAACGGTAATCGCGCATCGGAAGATAGGCGGCGGCGTGGTACCAGTACTCGAAGATCTGCCGCTCGCCCACCAGGCGGTTCAAGTGCGCCGGGTCGTAATCGGGTACCCGGTTCCACAGCACGTGGTGATGCGCGCGCTCCACCACCGACAACGTATCGATCTGCACGTAGCCCAGGTGGGCGATGGCGCGATGGGTTGCCGCCGGACCGTCGCCGAACGGTGCCCGAGACGCCAGCCCCTGCGCATGCAGTGCCAGGCGTCTCAAGCCGGAGGTCATGGGCGGTGCGCGGGATGCTTCGGGTCCGGGGGCGTGGTCACCACGGCATCGCCGCTCAGGCCCAGGTCCCAGGCCAGGCCGATCAGGGCCGGGTCAATGGCGGCCGAGCCCAGCGGCCCCGCAAGCCCACCCTGCGCCGCCAATGTCGCCAGTTCCCGCTGCGCCACCTGTTCCAGCTGGGCCAGCAACGCGCGGCCCCGCAACGGCTCGGGCATGCGGGCAGGCGAGGGCGGGGGGATGCGTTCCTCAGGTGCCGCCACTGCCTCGGGCAGGGGGGCGGAAGAAGAGGGCACGGCATGGGGGACGTTCGTCAACAGCATGGGTCGATCATCTGCAGCCAGGACGGATCTTGCAAGCACGACGGCCCCGGGGAAACCGGGGCCGTCGTGGGCGCCGTTGCCGGCGCGGAACATCTGGGTCAGAACAGCTCGACCGCGCCAGCGGCCATGCTCTGCTGGGCAACAGCCTTGTGCGGCGGGCGTTCCCACTCGCTGCGCATTTCACGCAGGCGGCTGCCGGTGCGCTGCAGGGCGCTGACGACTTCTTCGTCGAACACGCCGCCATTGCGGTGCAACAGCTCCTGCAGGGCCACCGCTTCGCGGTTGATGGCGGTCAGGCGGTCCAGGTGGGTATGCACGCCGCCCAGGGCCTGGGTGGCGATGTCTTCGAACTGCAGGGCGCGGACCGCTTCGGCCACGCTGCTGTCGATGGCACGGCCGCACTCGGAGATCTCGCGCATGCCGTCGCCGAGCGAGGCATTGATCTGCGCCACGTTGTCCAGCATCTGCGCTGCTTCGTGACGCGCTTCGCGGGAACGGTCCATGTCGCGCGAGGCCATGTGCGAGACCGTCTCGCGGACCTTGGCGATGGCGTCCTTGGAGCTGTGCGCCAGCTTGCGGATCTGCTCGTTGAACGTGGTGGAGCGCTCGGACAGGTTGCGCACCTCGTCGGCGACCACCGCGAAGCCGCGACCGGCCTCACCGGCACGCGCCGCTTCGATGGCCGCGTTCAGCGCCAGCAGGTTGGTCTGGTCGGCAATCGACTTGACGTCTTCCAGCAGGGCGAAGATGCCATCCAGGTGCTGCGCCATCTGGTCGATGTGCTGCACGGTGTTGCTGCTCTGGCCGCTCACCTGCTCCAGGGCTTCCACCAGCTGTTCCATGCGGTGGCTGGCATGCTGGGCGAAGCGGGCGACGTCGACACCGGCGCCGCCGTCTTCACCGGCACGGTCGACGATGCGGGCCAATGCCTGGCTTTGCTGGCGGGACTTGCGGTTCATGGCGTCGAAGCTGCCACCCAGGCCGCTGACCGCGTGGCGGATCAGGTCGCGGGCACGTTCGACTTCGCCGCGCGAGCCGTCCACTTCGTTGGCAACGAAGCTGCGCAGCTCGGTGAGCAGCTGGTCCTGCTCACGCAGGATGCGGGCGTGCTCGGGGGATCGCTGGGTCTGGGCCCGGGCGGTCCACCAGGCAAAGCCCAGCCAGCTGAGCGTCATCGTGGTCAGGATGGCCCAGCGCAGCGCGGCGGGCCATTCGAAACCGATGGCGAAAGGAAGAAGCAGGGTCAGGACCAGGGGGGCGGCCAGACGGATGAAGATGCGTGAGTACATGGACGTTCTCGGGAAGTGCACGGTTGATGTATCGGCCGTACCCCCATTTGCTTTAGTGCTGCACTGCACATTCCATCGAAAAACCTGCCCGCGGTAGAGCCACCCCATGGGTGGCTGCGGGATCCCCAGCCGCCCCCAGCCACCCATGGGGTGGCTCTACCCGCATCCATCAACGGTAGAGCCACCCCATGGGTGGCTGCACGCAGCCCCTAACCCCGAAGCCACACATGGTGTGGCTCTACCCGCATCCATCAACGGTAGAGCCACCCCATGGGTGGCTGCACGCAGCCCCTCATCCCGAAGCCACACAGGGTGTGGCTCTACCCGCATCCATCAACGGTAGAGCCACCCCATGGGTGGCTGCACGCAACCCCTCATCCCGAAGCCACACAGGGTGTGGCTCTACCCGCCCGCCGTGAATCAGCGCAGCTGGCGGTCCACCGCTTCGATCATCGCCTTGCGCGAGAACAGGAAGTCCCAGTACTGGCCTCCGGTCTGGCGCCACAGCACCGCCGAGCGCACCGCTGCCAGCAGCAGCGCGCGGATCTCGGCCACCACCCCGGCCTGGCCCAGGTAGTGCGGGTTGCCCTGCACCATCACCCGCGGCTTGAGATTGCTGATGGTGTCCGCATACAGCCCGCCCAGGGCGGCCAGCACGTCGGGGTGGGCGCTGTCGCCCAGCTCGGTGGCCTGGCGCTGGGCGCGCGCGATGCCCTGGCTCACCTTGTCCACCACCGCATGCTCACGCACGAACCGGCGCTCCAGCTGCAGCACGGCCAGCGCCAGGCGGGGCAGGGCGTCATCCTGGCCCTGGTTGCGGAAGTAGTTGTGCAGCAGGCGCAGCCCCGGGGCCACGTTGGCCGGGCTGCCGTAGATGGCCTGCGGGGTCTCGGCATCAATGCGGAACACGCTGTCCACGGCGGTGCGCACCACGGCCGCTTCGGAGTGGCCGGTTTCGGCGATGCGGCGCACCTGCTGCAGGGCCTGGGCGATGCCGGCCAGTGCAAGAACGCGGTCGTCGACGGAAAAACTCATGCAGCAGATACCTCGAAGGGGGAAGGGGCAGTCCGCAGCCGCTGTTCCAGCGGCGCGTCGGTGGCGGCGATCACCGCGCCACCCAGGCAGACCTCATCGTCATACAACACCAGCGATTGACCGGGGGTGACGGCGCGCTGCGGGCGCACGAACAGCACCTCCAGGGTGCCATCGTCGCGCACGGTCACCGTGCAGGGTTCATCGGGCTGGCGGTAACGGGTCTGCGCGGTGCAGTTGAACCGGCGGGCGGGCGGGGCGCCGGCGATCCAGTGGGCGGGCTCGGAAT
>NZ_QAIW01000128.1:0-5897 GCF_003061285.1 Stenotrophomonas sp. HMWF003
GGCAAAAGCCGCGGACGGCGCAGCTCACGTGTACGTCTTTGCCGAAGACATCGATCGCGCTCTTGTTCGCTTCATCAAGGGTCAGGGCTTTGACCTGAGGGTAGTGATTGAGGGCACCGCCGACAGCGTCCTCATCCAGAACTTCTTCAAGGCCGACGGCACCGACACTTTTGAGTTCGGTGATGGCTCTGCCCTGACTGCCGAAGAGGTCTGGGCGCTCACCGAAGGCGGTAATGGTGGCGGCAATGGCGTGGGTGGACCGATCAACGGCGGTGAAGATGGCGACCTGCTGACGGGCGGAGAGGGCAATGATGAATTGCTGGGCGGTGGCGGCAATGACACGCTCCAATCGCTCGGCGGCAACGATCGGTTGGTGGGCGGAACCGGTGACGACACTCTGGACGGTGGTCAGGGCAATGACGTCTACGAGTTCGGCCTTGGCTTCGGCTTTGATCGCATTACTGGGCTCGAACTCTCCAGCGCCGGGAGTGACACCATTCGGTTCCTGCCTGGGTCCGGCTTTACCCGCGCTGCGGCGGGCATCACCCGTATCGATGATTCGTTAACCCTGAGCTTCTCAGGTGCCAATGGCTGGGATGTATTGCAGTTGGATGGATTCTTTGCTGCTGCCAATGCCAGCCACGTGATCGAGTTCGCAGATGGCAGCATCCTGCGTGCCAGTGATCTCGGCGGTGGCCCGCAGATCGGGCTGCCCGGCCAGCCATCGGAGGGTGCCGGAGATGGAGATGACATCCTGCGCGGTGGCACCGGGAATGACATCCTTGATGGAGGCGCTGGTAACGACCAGATCGACGGTGGCGCTGGTGATGACGTCATTCGTGGCGCCGATGGCAACGATCGTCTCCAGGGCGGTGTCGGCAATGACCAGCTATATGGTGGTGCCGGCGATGATGAGCTGGACGGTGGGGCGGGTGACGACACGCTGGATGGTGGCAGCGGCAACGATACGTTCCGCTGGGGACGTGGTCAGGGGAGCGATACCATTGTCGCTGGCGACAACCAATCCCAGCGTGACATCCATCTTCAGGAAATTGGTTCGCTGCAGGAACTTGAGTTAACCCGTGAAGGGTTCGACCTGCGGCTGGGATTCATGGATACCGGCGAAACACTGACGATCAAGGGCTACTTCGACCCGAGTCTGCCCTCGACACGCCTTGCCTTCGGAGACGGTACGCCGATGCAGCCCACGGATCTGTGGGCTGGCGATAACCGTATTGTGGGTGGCAACTCGTATGAGTCGGATGTGCTCTATGGGTACGGAGGCAATGATCGGATCGACGGCATGGGTGGCGATGACACTTTGTTCGGCGGCACTGGCGACGATACGGTCGATGGTAACTATGGTGTCGACCGGTTGTACGGTGAGGATGGTGATGACTACCTGTACGGTGACGGCCAGTACACATCGAAATGGTGGGAAGGCGGGGGTGCAGACTACCTGAATGGTGGTGCGGGCAATGACTATCTCAGCGGAAGTTCTGGGAACGATACGCTGCTGGGCGGGGGTGGTAATGACACCTTGTTGGGCGGCCTGCATGACGACCTACTTGTCGGTGGCACCGGGAACGATCATCTGGAAGGTAACGAGGGTTCAGACACCTATCGCTTCAGTCGAGGGCACGGCCACGACATCGTACGAGAAGCAGGCATCAGCCAGGTCGACCTGAACGTCATCGAGTACGACAGCACCATTTCCCCCAATGAAATCACCGTGCGCCGCAGCGGTCTCAGTGGCAACGACCTGGTCCTCGATCTGCTTGCCACCGGCGATTCGATCACCATCTCCGAGTTCTATCGTGACCTCGTGCCGGAACCGGAGCGCATGCAAGGCATCGATGGCGTTCGTTTTTCCGATGGCACGTTCTGGTCGATCTGGGAAATGGCGGCGAAGTCGATGCAGGGCACTGAACGCAACGACATCCTGCGTGACCTTTACGTTCCTGGAGACCTCTATGACGGCGCTGGCGGCAATGACTACGTATTTGCCCTGGACCATGACGATACTGTAATGGGTGGTAGCGGCAATGATGCCCTCGCCGGTGGCGCCGGCAATGATCTACTGGATGGAGGCGTCGGAAATGACTACTTGCGTGGGGAGTCCGGGAACGATGTTTACCGCTTCGGGCGAGGATCTGGCGTGGACTTCATCAACAATAGCGACGGCACGATTGCAGACTACGACGTGATCGCCTTGGAGCCTGGGATCGGCATCGACGACGTCGTCCTGAGGCGCTCCGGTGACGCACTGGTGATCGACATCCTTGGCACGGATGATCGAATCGTGGTGATCGATCATTTCCGGCCCCAAACCGATTGGTACATCGGCGGATTGGTGGACGCGCTGAGGTTTGCTGATGGAACCGAGTGGACAGCGGCGGAGTTCCTTGGGCGTCTCGGTGAACCGTTGCCCGCACTCGCCGTCGAGATCGATGGCCAGCGGCTGGCAGGGAGCCGCGGTGACGGAGGCTATGTGTTGGGCGTGCAACAAGGAGCGGCATCTTCAACCGGCGGACTCAATGCCGGGACTTGGTTCGATCTTGGCCCTGCGGACACGCGTGCGTCGGTGGAGTTTGCCGACAGGCGGGTCGAGGGAGGCTACGCAGCGGATACATATGTCTTCGGTCGGGGGTATGGGCGGCAGAATGTCCATGACGCCGGTGGTGTCGACCAGGTTCGGTTTGCCCTAGGCATCGATGCGGACGACGTGAGCATCGAACGCGTCGGTGACGATCTGCTGCTCCGCCTTGACGCAGATAATTTCCTGCGGGTGCATGGACAGTTCAACGGCGCTGCTGGTGTGGAATCGGTCACGTTCGGTGATGGCACCGAATGGAACGCCGCGTGGCTGCTGGCGAACGCGTCGCTGCTGGACAGAGTCATAAGTGGCGGTGACGGTCGGGACCTCCTGCAAGGCGGCATAGGAAACGATACGCTTCTCGGCGGGGCAGACGACGACGTCCTCATGGGTGGCGATGGCCAGGACCTACTGGACGGTGGTGCGGGCGCAGACCGGATGTTTGGTGGCGCTGGCGATGACACGTATGTCGTTGACAATCTAGGCGATGAGGTGGTCGAGCCTGCGGATCGGAGCGAGGGAGCTGAGGAGGACGGCACTGACACAGTGTTGGCCAGCATCGACTACACCGCACAGGCGAACATCGAGCGCGTTTTCCTCCAAGGAAGTGCGGATCTGAATGCTACGGGCGGTGAAGGGGCCAATGTTCTGGTTGGAAATGCTGGCGCGAACATATTGCGCGGTACCCCGCTCGACGTCTGGTCTTCGGCAGACGACTGGCTCGACGGCGGCGCAGGCAATGATGTGCTCTACGGCGGCTGGGGCAACGATACGTTGATGGGAGGGCTGGGCAACGACTACATGGAGGGTGGCGGAGGCGCAGACCTTTACTACGTTGACAGCATCGGCGATGTTGTGGCGGAGCTGGATGACAATGGTGGGGGCGAGTCTTTTGTTGCCGCGCGCGCTGATATGAGCATTTTAGGCGTCCCCGCTGACGTCGGGGATGAGTGGGGAACGCCTGCGGTGGGTGTGCACCCGGGTCGTAACGAAGACACCGTGGTGTCCACGATCGACTACGCGTTGGGGTCGGGCGTTGAGGGTCTTGTACTCCGTGCAGATGCTGTCGTAGGCAACGGCAATGCACTGAACAACACTCTTGTCGGCAGCGATCTGGACAACCAGTTGTTCGGGCATGACGGCCAGGACGCGCTGTATGGCGCTGGAGGCAGCGACGCGCTTGAGGGAGGTAATGATGACGACTTGCTGGTCGGTGGGGCAGGGAACGATCTGCTCAACGGCGGTGATGGTTATGACAGGTATGAGTGGCGTGTTGGTGACGGTCACGACGTCATCGTCAACGGCGATGCATGGGGGGAGGACAGGCTGTCGTTCAACGACATGACACTCTCTGAAATGCAGGTCAGTCGAGTCAACGCTGACTTGGTCGTTGCGACAGCCGATGGTACCGGCAGTGTGACGATCAGGGATTGGTACTCGGACAGTAGTAACCGCTTGGACTGGGTCATGGACCGTGACGGGAACCAGTGGGGTGCGGATGATATGGAGGCATTCGCGGCCGGCGCGCCGGTGCCAGGAAGTGAAGGCGCACTACTGGTTCAAAGTCTGGCCCAAGCCTCTGCGGCGCCGGGACCCGCGTTTTCAGTCCATACGCCGTCTGCTCATTCGACGCAGCTGCTGTTCTCACTAGCAGTATTGTGATCCTCGTCTGAAGGAGGGCCGGCCTCATGCCGGCCCTCTTATTGAATGTCCGTACAATCTTTTCACGATCCTTGTACCTGGCGAGGACGGCGTGTATGATAGAAGAGTTGAGCCAAAAACAGTGATCCGCTCAAGGCAACACCAGCTTTGGGGAGAAGGTATATCCAACGGTCGGGCTTCCCGGCCGTTTTGCTTTTTAAGGGGGCAGCAGTACAGTCGTCTACCTTGAGGAAGCGAAAAGAATGGAAATGAAGATCACCGAAACTCCGGCGCGGACGCTGCCGGTGCAGGACGCGCGGATCTACCCGCGCGGTGGACTGGATGTGCTGTCGCGCGCCGAGGTGGCACGCCTGCGCGATGCGTCCGGCGGTGGCATGCACGAGCTGCTGCGCCGTTGCGCGCTGGCCGTGCTGACCAGCGGCAGTGCCTCCGATGATCCGCGCGCGGCGCGCGATCTGTACCCCGATTTCGACATCCAGGTGGCCCAGCAGGATCGCGGTGTGCGCATCGACCTGGTGAACGCACCGGCGATGGCCTTCGTCGACGGCGAGATCATCCGCGGCGTCGCCGAACTGCTGTTTGCCGTGGTCCGCGACCTGGCCTACATGGCCATCGAAATGGGTCCGGCCTACGCGGCCGAACTGGAATCCTCCGAGGGCATCACCAACGCCGTGTTCGGGCTGCTGCGCAACGCGCGCATCCTCAACCCGGGCGACCCGAACCTGGTGGTGTGCTGGGGCGGCCACTCGATCGGCCGCGATGAGTACCTGTACACCAAGCAGGTCGGTTACGAGCTGGGCCTGCGCGGCCTGGACATCTGCACCGGCTGCGGCCCGGGCGCGATGAAGGGCCCGATGAAGGGCGCCACCATTGCCCACGCCAAGCAGCGCAAGCACGTCACCCGGTACATTGGCCTGACCGAGCCGGGCATCATCGCCGCCGAGTCGCCGAACCCGATCGTCAACCACCTGGTGATCATGCCGGACATCGAGAAGCGTCTCGAAGCGTTCGTGCGGATCGGCCACGGCATCATCGTGTTCGCCGGCGGCGTCGGTACCGCCGAGGAAATCCTGTACCTGCTCGGCATCCTGCTGCGCGAGGAAAACAAGGACCTGCCGTTCCCGCTGATCCTGACCGGCCCGACCGTGGCTGCACCGTACTTCGAGCAGATCGACCGCTTCATCCGCCTGACCCTGGGCGATGCGGCCGCCGCGCGCTACGAGATCATCATCGGCGACCCGGTGGCGGTGGCGCGGCGCATGTCCGCCGGCATCAAGCGCGTGCGCGAGCACCGCCTGGAGCAGAAGGATTCGTTCTTCTTCAACTGGTCCATCGAGATTCCGTGGGAGTACCAGCAGCCGTTCGTGCCGACCCATGAAGCCATGGCCGCGCTGGACCTGCACCACGGGCGCCCGCCGCATGCCCTGGCGGCCGATCTGCGCCGCGCGTTCTCCGGCATCGTGGCCGGCAACGTGAAGGAAGACGGCATGCGCCGCATCGAGGAGTTCGGCCCCTTCGAAATCCACGGCGACGCCGACATGATGCAGGCCCTGGACGAGCTGCTGCGCGCCTTCGTCGAGCAGCGCCGGATGAAGATCTCCGGTGAGTACCAGCCCTGCTACAAAGTGCTGGCCTGAGC
>NZ_QAIW01000129.1:0-4354 GCF_003061285.1 Stenotrophomonas sp. HMWF003
AGGAAAAGCTGCGCAGGTCCAGGCGCTCGTCGCTCACCGGGGCCGGGGCCACCACGGGTGCCGGGACGCTGACGCTGAAATCGCCGCGATAGCGCGCCGGCAGGTCCTGCACGCGCACGGTGCCGCCGGGGTGCAGCACGGCAAGGCGCTCGACCAGGTTGGTCAGCTCGCGCACGTTGCCGGGCCACTCGTAGCTGGCCAGGGCCTGCAGGGCCTCGGCGCTGAAGCGCACTTCGCCGCGACCGGTGCGTGCCAGCTGCGCAGCGATGGTGGTCACCAGCGCCGGCAGGTCTTCGCTGCGCTCGCGCAGCGCCGGCACGTCGATGGGGAACACGTTGAGCCGATAGAACAGATCCTCGCGGAACTTGCCGTCGGCGATGCGCGATTCCAGGTCACGGTGGGTAGCCGCGATCACCCGCACGTTGCAGCGGATGGTCTGGTTGCCGCCCACGCGCTCGAAGCTGCGCTCCTGCAGCACGCGCAGCAGCTTGACCTGCATCGGCAGGCTCATGTCGCCGATTTCATCCAGCAGCAGGGTGCCGCCCTCGGCCATTTCAAACCGGCCCTTGCGCGCGCTCAGTGCACCGGTGAAGGCGCCCTTTTCGTGACCGAACAGCTCGCTTTCCAGCAGCTCGGCGGGGATCGCGCCGCAGTTGATCGCCACGAACGGGCCATCACGGCGCGGCGAGCGCTGGTGGATCGAGCGCGACACCACTTCCTTGCCGGTGCCCGATTCGCCCAGCACCAGCACGGTGGTGTCGAACGCGGCCACCTGCTCGATCATCTGGCGCAGTGCGCTGACCGCCGCACCTTCGCCGGTGGGGCCCTGTTCCTGCACGGCACCGGCCTGGTGCTCGGCGTCCAGCCGCTTCAGGCTGGCACGGCGCAGCAGGGCTTCCATCTGGGCGTGGCGCAACGGCGCTTCCAGCGGCCATACGTTGGCTTCGTGCAGGCCATGCTGCTGGGCGAAGCGCGGGGCGTCGCCGTCGATCAGCATCACCGGCGGTGGCAGGGCACCCTGGCCGGCCCAGGCGAACAGCGCATCGCTGCGCGCGCCGGCTTCCAGGCCGCCGATGATCACGGCCATCCAGTCGGTGGAGCGCTGGCGGGTGATGTCGAAGTCGGCTGCGTCGGCCACCCAGCGCGGGTTGAAGTCCATGAATTCAAGCAGGGCGACGGTGCGCTCGGCACGCACCGCGTCGCTGTCCAGTACCAGGATGCGCGACTCACTCATGACCCATTCCCCTTCAGACCTTCCAGGATCGGCATGACCTCCTGGATGTAGGACAGCTTGCTGACGAAGTTGTCGGCGCCGGCACGCAGGGCGTGCTCGCGGTGCTCGACGTCGTCGAAGTGGCTGGCGATGACGATGTACGGGGCGTCGTCCTGCGACTTGATCAGGCGGGTGGCCTGCAGGCCGCCCATTTCAGGCATCGCCAGGTCCATCAGCACCACTTGCGGGCGCAGCGTTTCCGAGCGTTCGATGGCTTCCAGGCCGTTGGCGGCGCTGCCGATCACGTCCAGCCAGTCGACCTTGCGGAAGTGGCGCATGGCGGCGTTGATGAAGCCCTCGTGGTCGTCGACCAGCAGGACGGTGAGCTTGTTCATGTCTTCCATTTCCTTCAGCCCACCCGGGCCAGTTGCGGGGTCCTGGCATTGATCCGGCGGCGTTCACGGGCCGGGGCGATGTCCAGTTGTTCGCGGTATTTTGCAACGGTACGGCGGGCGATGTTCACCCCCTGGCGCGACAGCAGGCCGGCGATGGCTTCGTCGGCCAGCGGGCGGCCGGCCGGTTCGGCGTCGATCAGGCGGCGCACCATGGCCTTGACGGCCTGGCCGGAGACGCTGGCGCCTTCCAGCCGCACCGCGAAGAAGTGCTTCAGTTCCAGGGTGCCGCGCGGGGTCTGCAGGTACTTGCCGGTGGTGATGCGCGACACGGTCGATTCGTGCATGCCGATCGCATCGGCCACCTCCTTCAGGGTCAGCGGCGCCATGGCCTCTTCGCCGCGGGTAAGGAAGCCGGCCTGGCGCTCGATGATGACCCGGGTGGTGCGCAGCAGGGTGTCATAGCGCATCGACAGGCCTCGGGTCAGCCAGCGTGCTTCCTGCAGCATGTCGCGCAACGGCTGGGCTGCCTCGCCGGCATCGGCCAGCGCGTGCTCGTAGCTGGGGTTGATGCTCAGACGGCGGCTGGTGGCCGGGTTCAGCGCCACGCGCCACTGGTTGTCGGCGTGCCAGGCGATGACGTCGGGGATGACCACGCCGTTGTCGTCCGGGCGCAGGCTGTCGCCCGGGCGGGGCTGCAGCGACAGGATCAGCCGGACCGCTTCATGGATGTCGGCCACTTCGGCGTCGAGCTGGCGGGCCAGGGCGATGTAGTCGTGCGCGGCCAGGCTTTCCAGCCCGTCGTCCAGAACGCGCTGGGCCAGGTGGCGGGCCGGGACGCGGCCGGGCAGGGCGCGCAGCTGCACGCTCAGGCATTCGTGCAGGTCGCGGGCGGCCAGGCCGGCCGGGTCGCCGTGCAGGATCTGCTGGCGCACGGCTTCCACGCCGGCCGCGTCCACGTCGTGATGGGCGCTGGCCAGCAGCTGCAGCTGGGCCAGCGGGGCGTCCAGGTAGCCGGCGTCATCGCAGTGCTCCAGCCAGAAGCCGGCAACCGCCAGTTCGCGTGCGTCCAGTTCCAGGCTCAGGCGCTGCAGGGCACGCAGGTGCGGGTCGCTGGACTCGTCGGCGGCAATGCGCTGCATGCGGTCGTCGTCGCCGTCCTGCCAGCTGGCGCCGGGAACATCCCACATCGCGCTTTCGGGCAGCTCGTCGAACGCGGCCACTTCCTGCACGGTGGTGGTCTCGCTGGTCTCGGCGGCGGGCGCGTCGGGCGCATCCTCGATCTCCAGCAGCGGATTGGTCTCCAGGGCGCGGCGGATCTCCATCTCCAGCTGCATGCCGTCCAGCTGCAGCAGCCGGATCGACTGCAGCAGTTGCGGCGTGAGGTGGAGCTGCTGACCCAGCTGGGTCGACATCGTCGGCTTCATGTGTGTTCCCCATCGCGCCGACTCCCCGGCGCGTTATGGAACACATCTTGCTTGTGTTATCCCGACACCGTAATCAGGGGGTTCCCTAGTGCTGTCGTCAGGTTCCTGACAGTGAGTCAGGAAAATCCCTACACCAGCGCGGGAAATTGACGCGCCTTGCGGCTGGAACCCTTGTATCTGGTCGCCCGGGTGGCCCGGTGCTGTTCAAATTCCCGTCACCGCGCCGCCTGAAGGCTTCAGACTGCCGGAGAACCGGCGCACTTCATTCCAGTTCGTGCTGGTGGCGCGCGGCAAGCAGCAGCAGATCATTGGCGCGGCGGCAGCCCAGCGACTCCATCATGCGCGCGCGGTGGGTTTCCACCGTCTTGACGCTGATGCCGAGGTCGGCGGCGATTTCCTTGTTGCTTTCGCCGCGGCCGATCTGGCGCAGGATCTCGCGCTGGCGGGGCGACAGCGCCGCCACCCCTACCGGTTTCTCCTTGCCCAGCATCGGCGCCAGCATCTTGGCCGAGATCTGCGGGCTCAGGAACACCTGGCCGGCATGGGCGGCCAGCAGCGCCAGTTCCAGCTCCTGCGGGGCCGCGTCCTTGACCACGAAGCCGACCGCGCCGCGATCCAGCGCATCGCGCACGTGCACCGCGTCGTCGTGCATGGTCATCATCACCACCCGGGTGCCGGGGGCGCGCAGCAGGATGTCGCTCAGGGCTTCCAGACCGGTACGGCCCGGCAGCGACAGGTCCATCAGGATGACGTCGGGGCTGTGCTGGATGGCCATCTGCAGCGCCTGTTCGGCATTGCTGGCATCGGCGACCACCTCGACATTTGCAAAGCCCTGGAGCAGGCGGCTGAGGCCGGCGCGGACCAGGGTGTGATCGTCGACGATGAGAACGCGCACAGGCAGGCTTGGGGGATGTGAAGAAGACGGCCACATTAACGGAGTGGCGGCCTACCGCCAAGCCGAACCCGTCACGGTGTGCAGGGCCGGCCGCTGGCCGGCGCCCCGTCATGGCCGCTTACGGGCGGCGCTCGGCCAGCCGCGCCTGGGCGATCTGGCGCCGGTGCAGGCGGAACAGGTGGCGTTCCAGCGCCATTTCCAGCGCATCGCTCATCGGCTCGAAGCGCAGCCAGAGGAAGTGCGCGCCCGCGCCGGTGGCCGCTTCGGCCAGCACGGCGACCGGCAGGTCGATATGGTCGGGCAGCCAGTCGCAGGGCTGCAGGCGGATCACGCCCAGGCTGCCGACGGCGGCACCGCTGCGTGCGCCCTGTTCCAGCCGGATGCCCCGGCGCGACCAGCGCAGCGGGCGCAGGTCCAGGTCCTGGGC
>NZ_QAIW01000129.1:4364-7014 GCF_003061285.1 Stenotrophomonas sp. HMWF003
CCAGCCGCTGCATCTGCGCGCTGGATTCGCCGCGGTCGTCGTGGCCGTCGTCGCTGCGTGCATCTTCTACCAGCGCCACGCTGCGCAGCAGGGTTTCGGCACTGCCGGGGCGGATCACCGCACTGCCCAGGCGGAACTCGGCCGGCAGCGCCACCTCGCAGCTCAACGTTTCATCGAACAGCTCGCTTTCGGCCGGATGATGGATCGCCGCGGGGCGCGCGTCGTTCATGCCAGCGACTCCGCAGTGAGGTAGGCGTGCGCCGCGCGGTTGGCGTTGGCGCCGTGGCGCAGGTGGCGGCCGGCTTCGTCGCGCTGGCTCATCATCATCACCATGATGCGCTGCTGGCGGCCTTCCAGGGCACTCAGGCCGGCCACATCGTCAAGCGCACCCGGCTGGGCCAGGAACCGACCCTGGTTGACGTGCAGCGTGTCCAGGCAGTCGCTGGCGCGCTCGTGGTCGTCGGCCAGCAGCGCGGTTTCCAGCGTGTCCAGCTCGGCGTTGAGGTCGGCCAGGGTGAGCAGGGGGGGCGCCATTACAGCGCGGCCTGTGCGGGCACGCGCTGGTCGCGCGGGATCGCGTTCCAGGCGGCGTCGATTTCGCCCAGCAGCTCCAGCGATTCGCGCAGGGCTTCGGGGTCGTTGTGCAGGTTGGCTTCGGTCAGCCGCTGCATCACATAGTCATACAGCGCCGACAGGTTGCCGGCGATCTCGCCGCCGGCCTCGTGGTCGAGCGAGCCGTTGAGGTGGCCCACGATCGCGCAGACTTCGCCGATCGCCTTGCCTTTGCGGGCCTGGTCGCCGCCTTCCAGGCAGGCCTGGGCCAGGCGGACGCGTTCCAGCGCGCCGGCCAGGAGCAGGGCGACCAGCTTGTGCGGATCGGCGTCGGTGATCGCGCTCTGCACGCCGACCTGCCGGTACTGCTCGGTGAATTGACGGTTCGAACCGTACATCAATCATGTCTCCTTCGTGCGGGGCCGCGTGCCTCGCGAGGTCTGCGGCACCGGGGGTGGAGCCTGCGTTGGTACTGCGTCGGTACCTGTATCGGCAGCGTGCGCGGTTAACTTGAGCACGCTGCCGTATGGATCAACCGGCCAGCTGGCTGAGCTGCGCGCTCAGCGAGGAGGTGGTCTGGCTGAGCTTGCCCATCAACGTATCCAGGGCCAGGAACTGCTTCTTGTAGCGCTCTTCCACGCCGGCCATGCGCACGTCCAGGGCCTTGCGGCGCTTGTCGATGTCGGTGAGGGTGGCATTGATGCTCTTGGTGCGCGAGACGAAGGCGCCTTCCTTGCCCACGGTGGTGCTGGTGTAGCCATCCACCATGTTGAACAGCTTGGCGGCCGCGCCGTCATCGCCGGTCAGGGCCTGGCGCACCGCGCCGGCCTGGTTGACCAGGGCCGCTTCGAACTTGGTGGCATCCAGCACCAGGCTGCCATCGGCATTGGGGTAGGCGCGGGTCTGCAGGCCCAGCGTCTTGGGGTCCAGGCCGGCTGCGGCCAGGTCCTTGAGCACGCCGCCCATCATCGCGCGCAGCTGGCTGGACGCGCCGCGCATCTGCGCATCGCCGGTCAGCGACGACGGCTCCTTGTTCTCGATGTCGTACTTGGTGGCCGTGTTGATGGCGCTGATGGCGCCGTTGTAGGCGGTCACGAAGTCCTGCATGACCTTGCGCGCGGCGGCCACGTCGGTGCTGACCGTCACCGTGCTCTTGCCGGTCTTCTTCAGGTTCAGGGTCAGGCCCGGCACCACGTCGGTGACGGTGTTCTCGCTGGCCACCACTTCCACACCATCGATGGTCAGCTTGGCATCGGCCGCCGGGGTGCGCTCGGACATGCTGGCCGCCAGGGCGGTAAGGTCGGCATTGCCGGCGCCTGCGCTGAGCTTGATGGCGTTGGCGGTGCCGGCCTTTTCCTGCGAGATCGACAGGAACTGGTTGTCGCCCGAGGCGATCAGGGTGGACTGCACGCCCAGGCTGCGGCCGGCCTTCTCGATCTTGGTGCGGATCGAGGAGAGGGTGTCATCGGCCTCGACCTGGATTTCCAGCGTCTTTTTCTTGTCGCCCACGCCGACGTCCAGCGTCAGGGTTCCGGCGCCGAAGGTCTTGGTCTTGGGCACGGAGGTGTCGGCGATCCACTTGTTGGCCGTGGCCAGCTGGGTAACGTCGATCTCGTGGCTGCCGGTGGCCGCGGCGTTGGTGCTCGTGACCGTCAGGATGTCGTCGGTGCCGCTCTTGGTCGCACTGACCAGGCGGGCATCGAACGCGGTGGAGGCCTTGAGCGCCTTGAGCGAGGTGGTCAGCAGGTCGAACGCGGACTTGACCGTGCCGACCGCCGACAGCTGCATCTTGGCCTTGGACTGCTGCAGGTTGAGCGCGTTGTCCGCCGGCTTGCGGTCGGCCGCGACCAGGCTGGCCACCATGCCGGAAATATCCAGTCCCGAACCGATGCCACCATAACCAAAGTCAGCCACGTTGTTTCTCCTGTCTGTGAGCCGCCGCGGGGGTGCCGCGTGGCCGTGCCGTCAACGAATGTAGCGGCCGTAGCCGCCGGGTCTTTAGAACCACGTTGATGCAGGAGTTGTGCCACTGGGTTGGCGCGGAAGAATGGCACGCGCTTTGCAGGGGTATCCGGGCGGGACGCAGCATGGGTCCGGC
>NZ_QAIW01000130.1:0-3884 GCF_003061285.1 Stenotrophomonas sp. HMWF003
TCCTTGGACGATGCCGCGCCGGGCGCGGCATCGTCCAAGGAGCATCGTCACCGTGACCGAGCAGACCCAAAAACAAACCCTGGGCTTCCAGACCGAAGTCAAACAGCTGCTGCAGCTGATGATCCACTCGCTGTACTCCAACAAGGAAATCTTCCTTCGCGAGCTCATCTCCAACGCCGCCGATGCCTCCGACAAACTGCGCTTCGAAGCGCTGACCCAGCCGGCCCTGCTCGAAAACGACGGCGACCTGCGCATCCGCGTCAGCTTCGATGCCGACGCCCACACCCTCACCATCGACGACAACGGCATCGGCATGAGCCGCGAGGATGCCATCGCGCACCTCGGCACCATCGCCAAGTCCGGCACCGGTGACTTCCTGCGCCAGCTCTCCGGCGACCAGAAGAAGGACTCCCAGCTCATCGGCCAGTTCGGCGTCGGCTTCTACAGCGCCTTCATCGTCGCCGACCAGGTCGACGTCTACTCCCGCCGCGCCGGCCTGCCCGCCAGCGAGGGCGTGCACTGGTCCTCGCGCGGTGAAGGCGAGTTCGACGTCGAAGCCATCGACAAGCCCGAGCGCGGCACCCGCATCGTGCTGCACCTCAAGCACGACCAGCACGATTTTGCCGATGGCTGGCGCCTGCGCGGCATCATCAAGAAGTACTCCGACCACATCGGCCTGCCGATCCAGATGGTCAAGGAACACCACGGCGACGACGCCCCGGCCGAGGTTGAATGGGAAACCGTCAACCGCGCCAGCGCCCTGTGGACCCGCCCGCGCACCGAGATCAGCGACGCCGAGTACCAGGAGTTCTACAAGCACGCCGCCCATGACCACCAGGATGCGCTGGCATGGAGCCATAACAAGGTTGAAGGCAAGCTCGAGTACACCTCGCTGCTGTACGTGCCCGGCCACGCCCCGTTCGACCTGTACCACCGCGACGCGCCCAAGGGCCTGAAGCTCTACGTGCAGCGCGTGTTCGTCATGGACCAGGCCGAACAGTTCCTGCCGATGTACCTGCGTTTCATCAAGGGCGTGGTCGATTCCAACGACCTGTCGCTGAACGTCTCGCGCGAAATCCTGCAGTCCGGCCCGGTCATCGACTCCATGAAGTCGGCCCTGACCAAGCGTTCGCTGGACATGCTGGAGAAGTTGGCCACCGACAAGCCCGAGGTCTACGCCGGCTTCTGGAAGCAGTTCGGCCAGGTGCTCAAGGAAGGCCCCGCCGAAGACTTCAACAACCGCGAAAAGATCGCCGGCCTGCTGCGCTTCGCCTCCACCCATGACGCCAGCGGCGAGCAGAGCGTGTCGCTGGCCGATTACGTGGGCCGCATGATCGAGGGCCAGGACAAGATCTACTACCTGACCGGCGACAGCTACACCCAGGTCAAGGACAGCCCGCACCTGGAAGTGTTCCGCAAGAAGGGCATCGAAGTGCTGTTGTTCACCGACCGCATCGACGAATGGCTGATGGGCTACCTGACCGAATTCGACGGCAAGTCGTTCGTCGACGTCGCCCGCGGCGACCTGGACCTGGGCGCACTGGAAAGCGCCGAAGACAAGCAGGCCCAGGAAGAAGCCGCCAAGGACAAGCAGGGCCTGGTCGATCGCATCAAGACCGCGCTCGGTGAAGATGTGGCCGACGTGCGAGTGTCGCACCGCCTCACGGACTCCCCGGCGATCCTGGCCATCGGCGAACAGGACCTGGGCCTGCAGATGCGCCAGATCCTGGAAGCCAACGGCCAGAAGGTGCCCGACAGCAAGCCGGTGTTCGAGTTCAACCCCGGCCACCCGCTGATCGGCAAGCTGGACCAGGAAGCCGACGCCGCACGCTTCGACGACCTGAGCCGCGTACTGTTCGAACAGGCCGCACTGGCTGCCGGTGACACGCTGAAGGACCCGGCCGCCTACGTGCGCCGGCTCAACAAGCTGCTGCTGGAATTGTCGGCGTAAGGCGACCGCTGCCGGACGGGTGCGTGCCGACCAACGGTCGGCATTCGCACACCCGGCTGATGGCCGCAATCGCACCCGGTAGTGCCGGCCGCCGCGGCCCGGGCCACGCCGATCCGGGTGGCATCGGCCACCGGCAGGCGCGCCACGTTCGACGCGGCCGCCTGCACCCCGAGGGTGGCGGCGCGGAGGCCTGAGCTGGCGATGGACATCACGTTCACGGTCCTGCACTCCACGATGTATGACTGCGTCTGAATGACGCAGTGCTTCACAGCCGTTAGCGGCTGCCGCGCTGCGGGCTTTAGGGGCCGATCGGCCGCAGCCGATCCGTGGCAGCCGGGGAAGTGGCAGCCGGGCAGAGCCCGGCTCTACCGCGGGTGGTGGGTGGTGGCCGGTAGAGCCGACCGTTGGTCGGCTGCCCACAACAACGCCCACTGCCGACGTTCGCACTGCCGTCCAAGGGCGCAGTGGTAGCATATCCCCCTGATTTCAGCGCCGAATCCAATGCTCAGTTTCTTCCGTCGCAAAAAGCCCCAGGACGCTCCGCAGGACGCGCCCAAGACCCAGCACTATTCGGCCGAAGAACTGGCCGCAGCGTTCCCGTAGGCCAGCCAGGACGGCCCTACCGCCCCGGCGCCGATCGAGACGCCTGCGGCTGCCGGGGTGCCTGCTGCCGAAGCGCCCGTTGCGCCGCCCGCCGCGCCGCTGCCGCCGGTTGTGCCGGTTGCCCCTGCCGCGACCGTGTCGCCATCGCCGGTCGCGCCCGAGGCACCGCTCGTCGCCCCCGTCACCGCACCCGCCGTGGTCCCGGCCCCCGTGCCCGACCCGGTCGCCGCCGTGGCGCCCGCCCTTGCCGAACCGACCGTTCCGGCCCCGCTGGTGGTGGCCGAACCCATCGCCGCGCCGTTGCCGCCGCCGGTACTGGTCGCCAACCAGATCACCCAGGAAGCCGCGCAGCCCCTGGCCACCGAGCCGGCCGAAGGCACCGCTGCCGCGGCGCCAGGCAAGCTGGGCTGGCGCGACCGCCTGCGCAACAGCGTCATCGCGCGCAGCTTCGGCGGCCTGTTCTCGCGCAATCCCAAGCTTGACGACGACCTGCTCGACGAACTGGAAACCGCGCTGATCACCGCCGATGTCGGCGTGGGCGCCACCACCGCGCTGGTCGAAGGCCTGCGCAAGCGCATGAAGGCCCGTGAGTTCGCCGACGCCAATGCGCTGCTGGCGGCGCTGCGCAGCGAGCTGATCGCCATCCTGCAGCCGGTCTCCAAGCCGCTGGTCATCGACCGCAGCGCCAAGCCGTTCGTGGTCCTCACCGTCGGCGTCAACGGCGTCGGCAAGACCACCACCATCGGCAAACTGGCCAAGCGCTTCAAGGACGATGGCCACAGCCTGATGCTGGCCGCCGGCGATACGTTCCGTGCCGCCGCCGTGGCCCAGCTGCAGATCTGGGGCGAACGCAACGGTGTCACCGTGGTCGCCCAGGGCCAGAACGCCGATGCCGCCTCGGTGGCATTCGACGCCCTGCAGGCTGGCAAGGCCCGCGGCACCGAAGTGCTGATCGCCGACACCGCCGGCCGCCTGCACACCCAGGGCGGCCTGATGAACGAGCTGGGCAAGATCCGCCGCGTGCTGGGCAAGATCGACCCGGCGGCACCGCACGAGGTGCTGATGGTGATCGACGGCACCACCGGGCAGAACGCGCTGTCGCAGCTGCGCCAGTTCCATGCCGCGGTCAACGTGACCGGGCTGGTGGTGACCAAGCTGGACGGCACCGCCAAGGGTGGCGTGGTATTCGCCCTGGCCCGTGAATTCGGCATTCCGATCCGCTTCGCCGGCATCGGCGAGCGCCCGGAAGACCTCCGCGTGTTCGACCCGGAAGCCTTCGTCGACGCATTGCTGCCCGAAGCACTGGGCAGCTGATCGAACGGCGCGGCGG
>NZ_QAIW01000131.1:0-2156 GCF_003061285.1 Stenotrophomonas sp. HMWF003
ATTGTAAGCCTTCCGGCCCTGCCTCCGGCGCCCCCGTCCCCAATCCAATGCGAGCCATGCCCCTCGACCTGCCCCGCCTGCCCTACGACCGCACCGCCCTGCAGCCGCACCTGTCGGCCGAAACGCTGGACCTGCACCACGGCCGCCATCACCGTGCCTACATCGAGGCGGTCAACGCGCGCATCGAAGGCACCGAGCTGGCCGACCTGCCGCTGGAGGACATCGTGCGGCAAAGCCAGGGCAGTCTGTTCGATGCCGCCGCCCAGGCCTGGAACCACGCGTTTTACTTCCAGTGCCTGCACCCGCGCGGCGGCGGCGATCCGAAGGACCGGCTGGGCGAACTGGTGACCCGCCACTTCGGCGATGTGCGCCGGCTGCGCGAAGAGTTCGAGCGCGCCGCGTTGGGCCTGTTCGGGTCGGGCTGGGTCTGGCTGGTGCAGCACCCGACCGGCGCGCTGGCCATCCAGAGCACGCGCAACGCCGGCACCCCACTGACCGGGCACAGCACCCCGCTGCTGGCCTGTGATGTGTGGGAGCACGCGTATTACACGGACTACCAGAATGAGCGCGCGCGCTATCTGGAGGCGTTCTGGAAGGTGGTGAACTGGGATTTCGTGGCGGCGCAGTTGCGCGATTGAGCGGTGTGTACCGACCAACGGTCGGTACCTACGTGGGCGTTTACGGTCGGTGCCTATCGGCAGGTCACGACCGTTGGTCGTGACCGGGGCGCTCGTCCCCTTCCACCGTTTCTACCCGCGCAGCACCGCGACCACCGGGGCGACCTGGGCGCCGCGATCAAGCTGCCCGCCCACGTTTTCCAACGCATCGGCCAACCTGCCCGCGTCGTCATCGCGCAGCGTGGCATGGCCCACCTTGCGGCCGTCGCGCGGCTGCTTGCCGTAGTCGTGCCAATGCCCGCCGGGCTGGCCCAGCACGGCCTCAGCAGCCGGCATCACGCCCAGCCAATTCAACATGCAGGCCTGTCCCAGCATGCGGGTGTCGCCCAGCGGCAGGCCGAGCACGGCCCGCAGGTGGTTCTCGAACTGCGAGGTCTCGCTGCCTTCGATCGTCCAGTGACCGGAGTTGTGCACGCGCGGCGCCATCTCGTTGACCAGCAGTTCGTCACCGCGGCAGAACAGCTCCAGCGCGAACACGCCCACATAGTCCAGGCGCTCGGCCAGCGCACGGGCATGGCCGATGGCCGCCTCGTGCTGGGCCGGGCTCAAGCGCGCCGGGGCCAGGCTGGCCGACAGCACCCCGTCCACATGCCAGTTGCCGGTCACCGGCCAGGCACGGAATTCACCGTCGCGCCCCCGCACGGCCACCACGCTCACTTCGCGATCGAAGGCGACGAAGCCCTCCAGGATCAGGCCGGTCTTCTCGACGTACTCACCAAGCGTGGCCCAGGCCGCATCGATATCCGCCGCGCTGCGGATGCGGAACTGCCCCTTGCCGTCGTACCCCAGGCGGCGGGTCTTGACGATGCAGGGCATGCCGAATTCGGCCACCCGGGCGGCGAGTTCGTCGCGACTGCGGATGTCGGCGAACGGCGGCAGCGGAATGCCCAGCTGCTGGAACAGGGTCTTCTCGCTCAGGCGGTCCTGGGCCACGGCCAGCGCATCCGGGTTGGGATACACCGGCACGCGCTCGGCCAGGAAGCGGGCGCTGTGCGCGGGCACGTTCTCGAAATCGAAGGTGACCACGTCCACGCGGGCGGCGAATGCGGCCAGCGCGGCCTCATCGTCGAACGCGGCCACCTGCAGCGGCGCCACCTGGGCACCGCAGGCATCGGCGGCCGGGTCGAACAGTTCGAAGCGCAGCCCCAGCGGCGCCCCGGCCAGCACCATCATGCGGGCGAGCTGGCCGCCGCCCAGGATGCCTACGGTCCGGGTGCTCATTGACGCGGATCGTCGTGGGCCATGACGTCTTCGGTCTGGCGGGCGCGGAACGCGTCCAGCGCCTGGCCGATCGCCGGCTGCTCCGGGGCCAGCATCGCGGCCGCGAACAGCGCCGCGTTCGACGCGCCGGCGTTGCCGATGGCGAAGGTGGCCACCGGGATGCCGGCCGGCATCTGCACGATCGACAGCAGCGAATCCATGCCGTTCAAGGCCTTGGACTGCACCGGCACGCCCAGCACCGGCACGGCGGTCTTGGCC
>NZ_QAIW01000131.1:2166-10593 GCF_003061285.1 Stenotrophomonas sp. HMWF003
GCCGCGGCTGCCGGCCTGCTCGGCATAGGTGAACAGCACGTCCGGCGTGCGGTGCGCCGAGACCACTTTCACTTCATAGGGAACGCCGAGCGCATCGAGCTTCTGGGCGGCGTGCTGCATGGTTTCCCAGTCGGAGCGGGAACCCATGACGATGCCGACGAGCGGCGCGGATTGGTTGGGGGTCATTGGCCGTCACCTGCCTTAAAGACGTATTCTAGCCATCTTCCACGCAAGACGAAGAATCCATGGATCGCAAGCTGCTCGACCTGCTGTGCTCGCCCGACACCCGCCAGCCCCTGTCCCTGCTGGACGCCAAGGGCCTGGAGGCACTCAACCGCGCGATCGGCGCCGGCACCGTGCTCAAGGCCGACGGCAGCACCCAGGCGCTGGCCCTGCGCGAAGCGCTGCTGACCCGCGACCGCAAGCAGGTGTTCCGCGTCGACGACGGCATTCCGGTGCTGCTGGCCGAAGAGGCCATCGCCACCGCGCAGATCGCCGACTTCCCGGAAAAATGAGCCGGGCCGAGCTTGCGGCACCCGATGCCGCCGCGGTAGACGCCGACGTGGCACGGGCGCTGGCCGAGGATATCGGCAGTGGCGATGTCACCGCGGCACTGCTGCCCGACCGCCCCGACAGCGCCTACCTGCTGTGCAAGCAGGACGCGGTGATCGCCGGCCGGCCGTGGTTCGACGCCACCCATCGCGCCCTGGACCCGCAGGTCCGGATCGACTGGCGGGTGGCCGAGGGCGACCACGTTGCCGCCGGTACGGTGCTGGCCATCCTGCACGGGCGCAACCGCAGCCTGGTGAGCGCCGAGCGCACCTCGCTGAATTTCCTGCAGACCCTGTCAGGAACGGCCACCACGACGGCGCGACATGTAGCCGCCGTGGCGGGTACCGGCGCACGCATCCTGGACACCCGCAAGACCCTGCCCGGGCTGCGCGTGGCGCAGAAGTACGCGGTGCGCTGTGGCGGCGGCGACAACCATCGCCTGGGCCTGTTCGACACGGTGATGCTCAAGGAAAACCACATCCGCGCCGCGGGCTCGCTCACCGCGGCGGTGCAGGCCGCGCGGGCGCAGTGGCCGCAGCTGCCGCTGGTGGTCGAGGTCGAGGACCTGGACCAGCTGCGCGAAGCGCTGGCAGTGGGCTGCGAGCGCATCCTGATCGACGATTTCGACGCTGACCTGCGCCGCGAGGCCGTGCGCATCGCGGGCGGGCGGATTCCGCTGGAAGTCTCCGGCAGCGTGGGCCTGGACGGGCTGCGCGCGATCGCCGAGGACGGCGTGGACTGCATCTCGATCGGCGGTCTGACCAAGCACGTGCAGGCGATCGACCTGTCGTTGAAGCTGGGCCCGCCGCCGGGTTGAGGCACGCGTGTCGACCAAGGGTCGGCACCTGCCCGGCGGGTAGCGCACGACCGTTGGTCGTGCGGCATTGGCGCGCGGCGTTCACGGGATCGGCAGACCGGGTCTGCGAGGCTTGCCCTGCCCCCACCCGGAGAGCGCGCATGCGCCCCTTGCTTCTGCTTGCATGCCTGTCACCCCTGGCGACGCTGCTGCCGACCACCGCGTCGGCGGCCGAGGTCTGTGACATCCCGCCCCGGTTCGGGCTGAGTCCACTGGCGGTCAACATCGTGCAGACCGCCTGCAACGAGCATCGGCTCTGGTACCGCCCGTTCATCGACCGCGACGGCCGCGTGGCCAGCATCAGCGCAACCGAAGCCGAGGACGTGCACCTGGCCGACAACGGCATGGTCGCCTGGCAACGCGTGGTGGGGTACTGGCGCCAGAGCGGCACGCTGTCGCCGATGGGCGACCAGCCTGGTGCGTCCAGCTGCATGGCGCCGCCGGGCACGCGCTATACCGACACCGACTGCCGGGCCTTCCTGATCGACAACCCCTGGTCGGCCGCCTTCATCTCCTGGGTGATGACCCGCGCCAGCGTGCCCGGCTTCACCCGCTCGCCCCGGCATATCGACTACATCCGCGCGGCGTACCAGAACAGCGGCCCGTACCGGATGACCGATCCGGCGCAGGAAAAACCCGCGCCGGGCGACCTGCTGTGCTACCTGCGCGATCGCCGGGAAGCGCTCAGCTACAGCGGCCTGGTGCAGTCGCTGGGCAGTGGCGCGGTGACGCATTGGAAGTCACATTGCGAGGTGGTGATCGCAGCCAACATGGGCGGCGACCGCACCCTGTACCTGATCGGCGGCAACGTGATGAACACCGTGGCGATGCGCAAGCTGTCGCTGGACCGCAGCGGTCGTATCGAACTGCCCCCGGTCAAGGCCACCGCCAGCGATGGCATGGAACGGGGGTGCACGCCGGGCCGCGAAGAGGAATGCAACTTCAACCGGCAGGACTGGGCCGCGCTGCTGAAACTGGTGGCGACCTCGCCTGCAGCGCTCCCCCCCTCGCCCACGACGCCGCCACCGCCTGCGGACGGCATGCCGCCCGGCCCCGCACAGCCGTTGACGCCGCCACGCCCGTTGCCGGTGTCGCCCGCTGCGCCGGGGTCGGTACCGGCACCAGCACGCCCGCCGTCGTCACCGGCTACGCCGGCCCAGCCTCCGGTGCCGTTGCCCGGGGCTGCCCCGCGCAGTGGGGGATGACGGGCGCCTCAATGGCTTGATCCGGGCGAGGTTCGCCGCCATCTTGGAGATTCCAGCCGCTCCGAACGTACCGAGTCACCAATGCCCAGTTTGATCCTGTTGATGATTGCCGGTGCGTTCGCGTACGCGTTCTGGAACTCCGCACGCGCCGCCGCCGAGCGGGCCGGCGAGCTCGGCCGCAACGCCTGCCGGGCCGCCGATGTGCAATGGCTGGACCAGAGCGTGCATTCCATCGGGCTGCGCGTCTGCCGCAAGCCCAACGGCTGGCTGGGCTGGGAGCGCACGTTCAAGTTCGAGTATTCGCACGATGGCGTGGACCGCCACAGCGGCCGCATGGTGCTGCGCGGGGATGAGCTGGTGTCCTTCGTCGGCCCCTCGGCAGCCCGCATCAGCGAGATCCGGCGCAGCGTGGATACCAGCGGCGCCGAGGACGTCTGACCCCGGCGGTAGAGCCGACCGTTGGTCGGATGTCGTTGGGACGGTTGCCATGGATTTCCGCGAAGAGCAGCCGACCAACGGTCCGCTCTACGTGGAATGGCCGCCTTGCGGCGGCCATGCGTGTTTTATTTCACCACGCGCAGATGCGGGCGGCCGCTGGGCTTGGGCGGCACATCATCAGGCGGGGTCGGGCTGTCATCCGGCGGCAGTTCATCGTCCGGGCCCGGTTCGTGGCCGGGAATGTCATCCGGCAGGGCCATGCCCTGCCCGGTCTCGCGCGCGTACACGGCCAGCACGGCCGAAATCGGCACGTGCACCGGGTAGCTGGTGCCCGAAAAACGCGCCGAGAAGCTCACGCCGTCGTTGTCGATGTGCAGCTGTACCACGGCGCGTTCGGCGATGTTCAACACCACCCGGCCGTCCTTGACCGCGCTCTGCGGCACCTGCACGCCCGGCATCCCGGCGTCGACCAGGATATGCGGCGTCAGGTCGTTGTCATTGATCCATTCCACCAGGGCCCGCAACAGGTACGGACGGTGGCTGGTCATGCGGAAAGTGTCTTCAGTCATGGGGTAGAGCCGAGCCTTGCTCGGCTGCGGGGATCCGATTGCGTAGTGACAAGTGTACGCGCCCGCCTACCCGCAGGTCAGCCTCCGCGCGTGCCCGCCCTGCGTTTTCATTCAGTGCACCGGTCGCCTGAGCGTGCCGGTGCGCGCCGTCAGCCCGGCAGATCGCGCAGCTTCTTTTCCTGGTCGGTCAGGCTGCGGATGAAACCGGGATGGCGGAAAATGCGGTTGCCGTAGTCTTCGATCGACTTGCCGTCCTTGGGCAACGGCACGTCCAGCGACTGCAGGCGCCAGATGATCGGCGCCATGGCGCAGTCGGCCAGGCTCATCTCCGGATTGAGGAAGAACTTGCTGGCCTTGAACAGCGGCACCGCGCTGGTCAGCAGCTCCTTCAGCCGCTTGCGACCGGCTTCGGCCTGGGTCTTGTTGCCCAGCTGGATGGCCTGCACCTGCGGCACCCAGTCGTGTTCGATGCGCAGCATCGCCAGGCGGATGCGGGCGCGCGACAGCGGATCGACCGGCATCAGCGGCGGGTGTGGGTAGCGCTCGTCCAGGTACTCGCTGACCACCGATGCCGCGTACAGCACCAGTTCGCGCTCCACCAGGGTGGGCACGGAGTGGTACGGGTTGAGGTCGATCAGGTCCTCGGGCGGATTCTGCGGGTCGACCGGGACGAAGTCGTAGCTCACGCCCTTGGCAGCCAGTACCAGGCGCACGCGATGGCACAGCACATCGTCGTTCGAGGAAAACAGCGTCAAGGTGTTTCGCATGCGTACGCTCGCCGCCATCAAAGGCTCTCCAACGTCCGGTAACCGCCGGTCGTATCGGCGCCGCCAGCCCACTGCCAGCGGTCGTCACAGTACCCGAGTGTGCAACTGCCCATCACAAAAGCCAATAGGCCGATCGACCCCTGCCGGGGCCGATCCACGCTCGGTGGCGCCTGGAGGCTCAGTGCACGTCCTTCCAGTATTCCTTCTTGAGCAGGTAGGCAAGGAACGTCAGCAGGGCCAGGAACAGGATCACCCAGACGCCCAGCTTCTGGCGCTTGAGTGCCGCCGGCTCACCGGCGTATTCCAGAAAGTTGGTGATGTCGCGCACCGTCTGGTCGTACTGCTGTGCATCCACGTTGCCCGGCTGCGCGATCTTCAGGCCGATCACCGGCGGGTCGGCGCCCGGGCTTTCCGCCTTGCCGTGCACCGCGTGCTGCAGGCCCTGCATTTCCCACAACGGGTTGGGCATGGACGCGTTCGGGAAGAGGCTGTTGTTCCAGCCCAAGGGCCGCGACGGATCCACGTAGAACGACTTGAGGTAGGTGTACACCCAGTCGCTGCCACGCACCCGGGCAATCAGGCTCAGGTCCGGCGGCATCTTGCCGAACCATTTTTCGGCCTGCGCCTTGGGCATGCTGACCGGGATCGGCTCGCCGATCGGGGTGCCGGTGAAGTTGAGGTTGTTCATCACCTCGTCCTCGCTCAACCCGAGATCGGCGGCCATCCGCGAATAGCGCAGGTACTTCAGCGCATGGCAGCCCGAGCAATAGTTCATGTACAGCTGCGCGCCACGCTGCAGCGACGCGCGGTCGCTGAGGTCGTTGCCGGCCTGCAGGGTCTTGCCGCCCTCGGCGGCACCGGCGATGGCGCTGCTCAACATCAGGGCGGCCGCGCAGGCCAGCCGGACAATCCAGTGGTCAGTCATGCGTGGTCACCCGATCCGGTACCGGTTTGGTCCTGTCCAGCCTGGTCCATAGCGGCATGGTGATGAAGAAGGCGAAGTACAGGAAGGTCAGCACGCGGCCCACGTAGGTTTCGTGGGCGTCGGTGCCAGGACCCGAGCCGATCACGCCCAGCCACACGAAGCACACCGCGAACACGCCCAGCAGCACCCGCGACAACCAGCCGCGGTAGCGGTAGGACTTGACCCGCGCGCGGTCCAGCCACGGCACCAGGAACAGGATCGCGATGGCCGAGAACATCACCAGCACGCCGCCCAGCTTGTTGGGCACCACCCGCAACATCGCGTAGTACGGGGTGTAGTACCAGACCGGCTTGATGTGCTCCGGCGTGACCAGGCGGTTGGCCTCGGTGAAGTTGTCGTGTTCCAGGAACAGGCCCCCGAAGGCCGGCGCGAAGAAGATGATGAAGGCGGCGATGATCAACAGGAAGCCGGCACCGACGCCATCCTTGAGCGTGTAATACGGATGGAACGGAATGCCATCGGTAGGCGCGGTGGCCGACCAGCGGTTGCCCTTGGGGCCCTTCTTGATTTCCACGCCGTCGGGATTGTTGGAACCCACCTCGTGCAGCGCGCCCAGATGCAGCACCACCAGCAGCAACAGCACCAGCGGCAGGGCGATCACGTGCAGGGCGAAGAAGCGGTTGAGGGTGGCGTCGCTGGGCAGGTAGTCGCCCATGATCCACTCGGTCAGGCCGGTCCCGATCACCGGGATCGCGCCGAACAGCGAGATGATCACCTTGGCGCCCCAGAACGACATCTGGCCCCAGGGCAGCACGTAGCCCATGAAGGCTTCGGCCATCAGCACCAGGTAGATCAGCATGCCCAGGATCCACACCAGTTCGCGCGGCTTCTGGTAACTGCCGTACAGCAGCCCGCGGAACATGTGCAGGTAGACCACGATGAAGAACAGCGAGGCCCCGGTGGAGTGCATGTAGCGGATCAGCCAGCCCCACTCCACGTCACGCATGATGTATTCGATGGAGGCGAACGCTTCGGCGGCGTTCGTTTTGTAATGCATCGTGAGGAAGATGCCGGTCACGATCTGGTTGACCAGGATCAACAGCGCCAACGAGCCGAAGTAGTACCAGATGTTGAAGTTCTTCGGCGCGTAGTACTCGCTCACATGCTTGCGGTACACCGGCATCAGGCCCGGTGCGCGGGCATTGACCCAGTCGGCGACGCCGGTGGCGGTGCGGGTAAGGATGTTGGCCATGATCAAGCCGCCCCCTGCGGGTCAACGCCGATGATGATGGTGTTGTCGTCCTGGTAATGGTGCGGCGGCACCAGCAGGTTGATCGGTGCCGGAACATCCTTGAACACACGACCGGACATGTCGAAGCGCGACTTGTGGCATGGGCAGAAGTAACCGCCCTTCCACTGCGGGTCGTAGGGCTCGGGACGGATCTCGGCGACCATTTCAGGCGAGCAGCCCAGGTGGGTACACAGCCCGACCAGCACCGAGACATCGGACTTGATCGAGCGGAACTCCGGGTTCTGCTTGAGCACGTACTCGGGCTGCTGGTCCTTCTCGCCGGATTCGGGATCCTTCAGGCGATCATCCAGGCCATGCAGGGCCTCCAGGATGGCCTTGGAACGCTTGACGATCCAGATCGGCTGTCCACGCCACTCCATGACCAGTCGCTGGCCTTCCTGCAGGGCGCTGATATCGGCAATCACAGGGGCACCGGCCAACTTGGCGCGGGCACTGGGATTCCAGGACTTGATGAACGGTACCGCTGCAAATCCGACGCCGACTGCTCCGACCACCGCGGTGGTTGCTGAAAGAAATCGTCGACGTCCGGTGTTGACTGGATCGTTTACCCCATCGTTGGCCATCCGGCACTCCGATATTGATTTAGGTAGCTTGAGGCTGCCAGTGGACCGGTGGGGGCCAGTCCACATTGAATCTGCCGCGAGTGTAGCTGAACCGAAGTCGGCCACACAACGCGGTACTACGGAACGACATTACTGCAGGACATTACGCCATGAAGGCCCGCCAGCGCCATGGGCGCGGTGCTTCATTGGGTGGTGGCCTGCGCACCGCGGTAGCGATCGGCCAACTGCGCCACCCGCTTCACGTAGTACTGGGTTTCACTGTAAGGCGGGACCCCACCATGGCGATCCACCGCGCCCTCGCCGGCGTTGTACCCGGCTGCAGCCAGGGTGAGGTTGCCATTGAAGCGCTTGAGCAGCCACGACAGGTACTGCACGCCGCCGCGGATGTTCTGCGCTGCGTCATAGGAATCGGTGACGCCGAAACGCCGCGCGGTGGGCGGCATCAACTGCATCAGGCCCTGGGCGCCGGCACGGCTGAGTGCGGTCGGGTTGTAGGCCGATTCGGCATGGATGATCGCCCGCACCACCGCCTCTTCGACCCCGAACTCGCGCGCAGCAGCGGCGATCTCGGTCTGGAAGGCCGTGGTGTTGAGCCGCACCGAGCCGAAGTTGACCCCCGGGTTGGCGCCGCAGGCGTAGCAGCGTTCGATGAAGCTGTAGTGGATGGTGCGCACCTGGCCAAGGCTGGCCAGCTGGGTGGGACGGGCGCTGGTGTAGTGGCGCACCCCGTCTTTCATGTAGGAATAGACCTGGCCGTTGACCACGCGACCGGCCTTGTTGGGCCGCGCGGCGGGCGCCGCCGGGGCGCTCAGCACGGTGGCCGGCTGGGCCGGGGCGCTGGCCGTCACTGCGGTGCCGGTGCTGGCGCGATCGGCGGCGGCCGGACTGGGGGCAGGTGTCGCAACGACCGCCGCGGCGGCCGGGGCCGGCGCCGGCGGCACATACCGGCGGGCGGCGCCCCGGTCGGGCCGGTAACTGCTGACCACGCTGCAGGACGCGCCCGAGACCCGCTTGCTGACGTAGCTGGGGATGTTGTCGGCCCCGACGCATTTGTACAGGGTGCCCGCACTGGCCGGCAAAGCGGTCAGCGCAGCCAAGGCCAGCGCAGCGATCCCCAAGATCCCCTTCATGGCGGCGAGTGTCCCAAGTTAACGGAGCGTTGCCAAGTCTTTGACGCACCACTGACGGACCGTCGCTCCCAACCCCGACGGCCGTCACATCGGCGCCCGTCCCGGGCGCC
>NZ_QAIW01000132.1:0-7225 GCF_003061285.1 Stenotrophomonas sp. HMWF003
GAACAGTTGGACCGCCTGTACCGCCAGTTGGCCGCCACCCCCCGGTAGAGCCACCCCGTGGGTGGCTGCGTGACGGGTGGGATTCCGGGAAAAGCAGCCACCCATGGGGTGGCTCTACCTTCGTGGGATGCCCGGGTAGACCCACCCCGTGGGTGGCTGCGTGATGGGCGGGATTCTGTGAAGAGCAGCCACCCATGGGGGGGGCTCTACCAGGCGTGGGATACGCGGATGCGGCCTTACAGCGCGGGGGCGAACGTCAGTGTGGCGATGACGCCGCGCTCGACGCCTGGGCGCACGCTCACCTGCCAACCGTACAGGTCGCACAGGCGGCTGACGATCGACAGGCCGATGCCGCCGCCCTGCGAGTGGCCGGCATGGGTGCCGCGATACCCGCGCTGGAACAGCTTGGCCGCGTCTTCGGCGCTCAGGCCGGGGCCGCTGTCGATGACGTCCACGCGGTTGCCGCTGACCCGCACGCGCACTGCGCCTTCCTGCGAATACTTCACCGCATTGCCGATCAGGTTGCCCAGCGCCACCGACAAGGCCGATTCGGGCGCATCGATGACCAGATCACGGTCGCCCTCGAGCACCAGCTCCAGCGGCTTGCCGCCCAGTTGCGCACGATGGGCGTCCAGCAGCTGCTCGGTCACGCGCGCGACGTTGCTGCTGCCCTGCCCGCGCTCGTTGCGCGACAGCAGCAGCAGCGAGCCGATCAGGTCGGTGCATTGCTGTTCGGCACGCTGGATGCGCTGCAGGCGCTGCACCACTTTTTCATCCAGCCCCGGGCGCGCGAGCAGCAGTTCGGTGGCACCGCGGATCACGGCCAGCGGCGTGCGCAGCTCGTGGCTCACGTCGGCGTTGAATTCGCGGTCGCGCTGCACCACCTCGGTCAGCCGCGACGAATAGTCGTCGAGCGCCTGGGCCAACTGGCCCACTTCGTCATCGGGGAAGCGCGGGGCCAGCGGTTCCGGCTCACTGGTGCCACCGCGATAGGCGCGCAGGCGCGCGGCCAGGTCGGACACCGGCTTCATCACCTTGGAGGCCGACCACCAGCCCAGGACCAGCGACAGCACGCTGAAGACCAGTACCGAGAAGAACAGCGCGCGGTTGAGCTGAGCTTCGCCGCGAATGCTCTCGGTCATGTCGTAAGCGAGGAAGAACCAGGCATCGGGCGTCTTGCGGACCGCCAGCTTGTAGGAAAACGGACGATTCTCTTCGTCCACACCGGCCACGTTGTAGTTGCCCGTGGCGTAAGCGGCCCATTCCGGGCGCTCCTCACGTACCCGGTCGAACTTGTCCTTGGGGTAGGCAAACGCGCGCACCTGCTGGAAAGGCACCTCGGGGCTGCGGCCTGGATCGAGTTGATACCGCATCGCGAACTCGTCGATGTTGCGGTTCAACACGTCTTCCACCAGCTGGTTCTCCACGCGTGCGCGGGTCCAGTTGGTGGCAAACGCAAACAGCGCTGTCAAGCACAAGCCCAACAGCGCGAACGATACGATGATGCGACTGCGCAGCCGCCGCCGGTACGGTGCCCGGCGGCGCTCCCCCTTCGCCGTCACCGGATCAGGCTTCCGGGGCGGCGATGCGGTATCCGATGCCATGACGGGTCTGGATCAACGGCACCTCGAAGGGCTTGTCCACCACTGCGCGCAGGCCGTGGATGTGCACGCGCAGCGAGTCCGAATCCGGCAGCTCCTCGCCCCACACGCGGGTTTCCAGCTCCTGACGGGTCACCACGGCCGGGGCCGCTTCCATCAGCGCCTGCAGGATCTTCAGTGCGGTCGGGTTGAGCTGCAGCAGCTTGCCCTGGCGGCGCACTTCCAGCGTGTCCAGGTTGTACTCCAGGTCGCCGGTTTCCAGTACGCGGGTCTGCACGCCCTTGCCGCGACGCGACAGGGCGTTCAGACGGACTTCGACTTCCTGCAGCGCAAAGGGCTTGATCAGGTAGTCGTCCGCGCCGGAATCGAACCCGGCCAGCTTGTTGTCCAGCGAATCCCGTGCGGTCAGCATGAGCACCGGGGTCTGCTTGCGCGCTTCGTTGCGAAGCTTGCGGCAGACCTCGATCCCATCCATGCCCGGCAGATTGAGATCCAGCACGATCGCATCGAACTCATGGACCACGGCCAGGTGCAGGCCGGTCACGCCATCGGCGGCGAAGTCCACGGTGTGCCCGCGGTCTTCGAGGTAGTCGCCCAGATTGGCGGCGATGTCGCTGTTGTCCTCAATTACAAGAATTCGCACTGTGACCTCTAGAAGTTGTCGAAATTGCCAACGCGCTGCGCGTTGTTCATCCGCTGCTGCGCATCGTTCTTGTTGCGCTCACGCTCGGCGAGAGTCAAGCACTGGGTCACTGCAAAGTTGGACCCGGTTGCCTTCTCACGTCGGCATATTAGACGGCTATCTTCTCGGGCCTGTGTCAAAAGCGTGTTCACAATCTGCTGGTCGTTGAACAGATCCGTCTTGGCCACGGCAGGAATACCGGACTCGTCAGGGAAGCGCTCGAGGGTGATACGCATGCGCCCCAGTGCTTCGCGGACGCGGCTGCGATCCTCCAGCTTCAATTCGGCATAGGTTTTGCCGTCGCCCATCTCCCCCTCGATGCGTTGGATCTGTTCAGCCAGCGGCTTGCCCGGCACGAACACATCGTTTTTCTTGGCAGCCTGCGCCACTCCAGCGCTCAGCAACAGGAGCGTGGCGACAACGGCGAGCTTCATGCGTTTCATTTCAACCAATCCTTAGTCAGCCTGAACAGAGCGTCGACTGTATCCCTGTCGGGTTTGCCGCAGCAAGTGCGCTTTGGCAGGTGTGCCGGGGCCGGTAAAAAGGCCCAGACGGTAAACCGCCTGGGCCTGAAGTGTGTTCCCGATTACCGATCCTGCTGAGGAGGGCAGAGCTGCGGTTTGTCGGAGCGTACGCCGGGGTCGATTAAACCGGTGTTAAGCGCTCCGAAAGATTTCGAAAATCTGCTCAAGCCTTTGAAAGTGAAGGTTTTTTCATGGACGCCACGTGGTCAATGATGCGACCCGCGAGGTCGGCCTGGCAGATCGCCTCGATACCCTCCAGCCCGGGCGTGGAGTTCACCTCCAGCACCAGCGGGCCGCGGCTGGAGCGGATCAGGTCGACCCCGGCCACACTCAGCCCCAGCGCCTTGGCCGAGCGCACCGCCACCTGCTGCTCGGCGCGGCTGGCCTTGGCCGCGCGGGCGCTGCCGCCGGCATGCAGGTTGGAGCGGAAGTCCCCGTCGGGGGCCTGGCGCTGCATGGCGCCCACCACCTGGTCGCCCACCACCAGGCAGCGCAGGTCGGCGCCCTGGGCCTCGCCGATGAACTCCTGCATCAGGAAGTTGGCATACAGCCCGCGTAGTGCCTCGACAATGCCGCGCGATGCGCTGGCCTTCTCGGTCAGGATCACTCCCCTGCCCTGGGTGCCTTCGTTGAGCTTCACCACGTGTGGCGGCGGGCCGAGCATCGACAACAGGTCCACGGTGTCGTCGGGGTTGTCGCCGAAGACGGTCACCGGCATGTCGATGCCCTTGGACGCCAGGATCTGGTGCGCACGCAGTTTGTCGCGGGCCCGCAGGATGGCATCGGAGGGATTGGGCGTGCGTGCGCCCATCATCTCGAACTGGCGCAACACCGCGGTGCCATACCGGGTGACCGAGGCCCCGATGCGCGGGATCACCGCGTCCACGCCGGTGATCGGCCGACCCTTGTAATGCATGGTGAAGCCGTCGGCGGCAATCCGCATGTAACACCGCAACGGATCGAGCACCCGCACGGTATGGCCGCGGGTGCGCGCGGCCTCGACCAGGCGGCGCGTGGAGTACAGCTTGCTGTTGCGGGACAGGATGGCGAGTTTCATCGCGGTGCGAAGGGGCGGGAAAGCGCGCAGCATAGCGCGGGGCTCCCGTGTCCAGATGACGGTGGCGTGCTTGCACCGGCATGCGCACCTTATGAACGCACCGTCAGCCCCTGGGCAACGCCAGCCGCGCGCGTTGGCCCCTGCCGCCCACTGATACGGCGGTCTGCCGCCACTCCACCCTCAGGTCCAGTGCAACGTCCACCAGCGGCTCCCGATGCCAGCCCTCGGCGTCCGCCCATTCGCGGTAGCCCTGAAGTTCCAGCCGGCCGTCGTCGCTGGCGGCGAGCACATCCAGCGAGGCGCTGCGACGCTGCCCGCCCTCCCCTGCAAACACATGGCGACACACCGCCTGCCAGTGGCCGCGCCAGTACACCAGCCACACGCCCTCCACAGGCCGATGGGTGGCATCCAGGCAGACACCGGCCACCACGATGCAATGGCCACCGGGACTGGCAATGACGGTGTCCAGATCGCAGACGTGGCGCCCGCTGTCCGTGCCGTCCAGAGCCAGCGCATAGGGCTGTGTGCGCGTGAAAAGGCCAGGGTGTGCGGTCAGCCGCAGGTCGTCGGGCAGCAGCAGGCGTGCGTTGAGCTCGCGACCGTCGGGCAGCCGGTGGCGCAGCTGCGCCTGCATCGGGCTGGCCAAGGCCGGATCATCGGGCGCCAGCCAAAGGCCGTGGTACGCGCGCAGCGCGGTGGCCACATGCGGCTGGCGCGACACCCACGCCGCCGCGGCCGCATCCCCGTCCGCCTGACGCCGTTCGCCGAGCATCTGCCAGAACACGTGGGGGACCGCGTTGAAGTGAAGCAGGACCTTGCGTTGCTCGTCGTACCCCAGCACCCCATCGCTGCGGTCAACGTAGCCCGATGCGAGGCGCAGCGACGTTCCCGCCAGATCGGTCCACGTGCCGGTTTGCGCCGTGCCGCCGTCGCAGGCGATGTCGTCCACGATCGCACCGTCGCGCAGCATCTGCGTGCAGTAAGCCGGACCGCCCATGCCCAGCTCGGCCCAGCCCAGGGTCACATCGCCGGCGGGCGGCTGGCGGGCGAAGGGCGACAACGGCGCCGAACGCAGTGTCGCGCCGCCTACCGGCAGCACGTCGCCAGCCATGTCGAAGCGCGTCAGCAGGCTGTGCGTTGCAACGGAGGCAGCCAGTGCCGCAATCACGCCCAGTGGCGACCACCAGGCGATGCACACCGCCACCAGCACCACACTGGGCAGCCAGCGGGTGTACCGCCGGAGTGCCGTACGGTCAGGTGGCATGCGCCGCCGCCCAAGAATCGGATGTACCCCTCGCCCAGCCGCCTACGATGTCCATTGCACTCCGGTTGCCACGCTGGTTCAGACAGCGTGTCATTCAAGCCGATAGCAGCGGCACGAGCAATGGCTGCATGGCCATCGGGAAGAGATCGGCCGCGTGGGGGAGCGCCCGCAACCGCACTGCTCGCGGTTGCGGGTAAAAAATGCGGCCTGTAGGCTCAGCGCTGCCCAAGGAGGGCTATCAACGGAGATATGGCATGAAGATTGGACTCAGGCTGTCTGTTGCTGTTGCTGCTATCGCATTCACGCTGGGAATTGGTTCTGCCACTGCGCAATCCACGCCGTGTGACGCCTGCTACGCAGCCTATCAAGCGTGCATGGCCAAGCCGACCGGGCAACTTCTGTGCTACGGCGCGCTATCGCGATGCCTGAAGAATTCCACCGGGTGCAACCCGCCGAACTGACCCGCTGTACGCGCCAGCCCTCATGCAGTGGGGGCTGGCTCGATACTCCCATGCAGAACGCTCCCAGCCGTGTGGTGATGGCGCGTCCGGTATGGCCCAGCGTGCGTCGCGGCGGGTTACATTGAGCGCCGTCTGCATTGCCCCCACCGCCCTCAGTGCCACTGCCCGCATGGATCGCATGATGAACGCCCGCCACCGCGTGCTGGTTGGCCTGTTGGGCATCTGCCTGGCGACGGCGACGCATGCGGCGCCCGCATCGTTCACCACCTACGGTGACTTTTACCGATCCCTCGGCGGCCCCCTGTTTCCGGGGTCGGGCACGGACATGGCGATGCCCTGCACGGACGCGCCCCGCAACTGCGTCTGGGTGACCTCGATGGGCCAGGCGCTACGACGTTTCGACCAGACCCTGTGGAGCGGGCCGGGCGACCTGGCCATGACACCCCCTGCCGGCGTACCCGACGTGGCGTTCGACGGCGAGGCGTTGGTGGTGGGTACGCAGCGCTGGCCCCTGAGCCGCGCGATCAACCTCGCGCCCGCACCGTGGAATGACAACGCGCCGATCGCTGCCGAGAACGTGGCGGTCATGACGCTGTGGCACCGCGGCAACTCGGTGTGCCTGGACATCCGCCAGGTCAGCAGCGGCAAGGGCGACCGCTACACCAAGGTAGTGCTGCTGCATGAGAAGCGGCTCTACGTGCTGCCCCCGCTGTTCGGCACCTGTGCCGCCATTCGAGAAGCGCCGCACCACGGGTTCAGCTATCCGAGCAACACCTACCTGGGCGCCGGGATGGAAAGCGATCCGGAAGGCCTGCAGGTGGACTACCTGCTGTCTGACGGCATCACCCGCGTCGAACGGTACCGACTGCGCTTCCCTGACCACGACAATCCTTTCGTGTTCGAGGCCATGCGCGAGTAAGTGGGGGATGGCAGCGGCCAACGCGCGCCGATGGTTGCCCGGACATGCTGGGCATGCCCGGATCTGGCGTCCTGTACGGATGCCGCGGGCGAGAGATGCGATAGCGGTGCGCATGCAGGGAGGCGGTAAGCCGCAGGGTTCAACGACTTGCAGAACGCCGCAGGCTGCAGCGGAAGCCGGTGATGGAGCGGGTGAAGGGAATCGAACCCTCGTCAGTAGCTTGGGAAGCTACAGCTCTACCATTGAGCTACACCCGCATCGCGCCGGGCAAGTTTATGCGGCGGGGCGGTACAAACGCAACGGGCGGCACTGGGCCGCCCGTTGTTGCTGGCTTTCGCCAGCCGCCTGCAACGCCCCCTGCGGGGCGTTGCGCGCGATGGATCAGAAGCTGCCGCTGAAGCTGGCAAACAGCGACACGTCGCGGGCACGCTTCTGCAGCGTGGTGGTGCTCATGCCCACGTTGCTGTTCAGGCCCCACAGATTCAGGCGCGCACCCAGCACGGCGGTGGCGTAGTTCTTGTCGAACTCCAGGCCCGGCACCTTGTACATGCCCACCTCCGGCATCGACTGTAGCCACGCGCTGGCCTGCTGGCCGTCTTCGAACTCGTGGTCGTAGGTGACCTGCACGTACGGCTTGACGCTGCCGCCGTCGAAACGGGCCTGCCAGCCGATGCGGCCCACGGTGGAATCCACGTCCTGGTCGCCATAGCCCAGCGC
>NZ_QAIW01000133.1:0-6183 GCF_003061285.1 Stenotrophomonas sp. HMWF003
GCCCACCACCGCCGCGATCGATACCGCCAGCACCATCAGCGTCGCCAGTGCATTGATCTCCGGCTTGATCCCCATCCGCACCGACGCGAACACCTTCATCGGCAGCGTCGTCGAACTCGGGCCCGCCACGAAACTGGCGATCACCACATCGTCCAGCGACAGCGTAAAGGCCAACAGCCAGCCGGCCACCAGCGCCGGCGCGATGATCGGCAGCGTGATCTGCAGGAATACCTTCAACCGGCCCGCCCCCAGGTCCATCGCCGCTTCCTCCAGCGACCGGTCCAACTCCTGCAGCCGCGACGACACCACCACCGTCACGAACGACAGCGTGAACGTCACATGCGCGATCCAGATGCTCGTTACCCCGCGTGCCGGGAAACCGGGAATCCCGCCCATCGCCACCAGCAGCGTCATCAGCGAAAAACCCAGGATCACCTCCGGCATCACCAGCGGCGCGGTGATCAGCGCACCGAACATCGTCTTGCCCGGGAAACGCTTGAAACGCGTCATCACCATCGCCGCCATCGTGCCCAGCACCGTCGACGCACAGGCCGTCCAGAACGCCACCTTCAGGCTGATCCACAGCGCATCCAGAATCTGCCGGTTGTTGAACAGCTCCCCATACCAGCGCGTGGAAAAGCCCGACCACACCGTGGCCAGCTTGGATTCGTTGAACGAGTAGATCATCAACAGCAGGATCGGCAGGTACAGGAAGCCAAAGCCCAGCCCCAGCACCGACCAGCCCACCCAGCGGCTGCCGCGCACCATGCTCATGCCAGCTTCCCTTCCAGCTCACGCTGCTGGACCCGGTTGAACAGCAGGATCGGCACCAGCAGCAACAGCAGCATCACGATCGCCACCGCCGAGGCCGTCGGCCAATCGCGGTTGTTGAAGAACTCGCCCCACAGCACCCGCCCGATCATCAGCGTGTCCGGACCGCCCAGCATCTCGGGAATCACGAACTCGCCCACCGCCGGAATCATCACCAGCATGCAGCCGGCGATGATGCCGGTGCGCGACAACGGCAGGGTGATCCGCAGGAACGCCTGCCATGGCTTGGCGCCCAGGTCGTAGGCCGCCTCCAGCAGGCGGTTGTCCAGCTTGACCAGGTTCGCGTACAGCGGCAGCACCATGAACGGCAGGTAGCAATAGACGATGCCGATGTAGGCGGCGGTCGGCGTGTACAGGATCTGCAGCGGCGCATCGATCACGCCGAGCTTGAGCAGCAGCTGGTTCAGCAGCCCGTTGCGGTCCAGGATGCCGATCCACGCATACACCCGGATCAGGAACGAGGTCCACGACGGCAGCACCACCAGCATCATCGCCACGTTGCGCGCGGCCGGCGACATCCGCGAAATCACGTAGGCCATCGGGTAGCCGATCAGCAGCGTGAACAGCGTGGCGATCACCGCGATCTTGATCGAACTCAGGTAGGCCAGCACGTACTGGCTGTCCTTCACCAGCGCCGCGTAGTTGCCCAGGTTGAGCTTCAGCGAAAACGCGCCGTCCACGTATTCCAGCAGCCACGTGTAGGGCGGCGAGCCCACCTGCGTGCGCGCGAACGAGATCATCAGGATGATCACGAACGGCACCGCGAAGAACAGCAGCAGCCACAGGTAGGGCGCGGCGATCACACCACCGCGGGTGCCGGGGAGCCAGCGCTTCCAGACGGCGGCGTTCATGCGGTGAGCACCACGCCGTCGTTGTCGCGCCAGCACACCCACACGCTGTCGCCCCAGGTCAGCCCGTCGCTGGCCCAGCGCTGCGAATTGGCGAAGTTGGACAGCACCTTGGCTCCGCTGGGCAGGCGCACGTGGTACACCGAATGGCTGCCGAAGTAGGCGATCTCCTCGATCACCCCCTGGGCCTTGTTGGTGTCCCCGGCCGGCTCGTCCTTGCCGATCATCACCTTCTCCGGGCGCAGCGCGAACGCCACCGGCTGGCCTTCGTAGCCGGTGATGCCGTGGGCCACGTAGATCGGCGCGGGGAACAGCGGCGTGCGCACGGTGACGTACTCCGGCAGATCCTCGTCGATGACCCCGTCGAACAGGTTCACCGAGCCGATGAACTCGGCCACGAAGCGGTTGGCCGGCTGCTCGTAGATTTCATCGGGCTTGCCCACCTGCTGGATCCAGCCGGCGTCCATCACCGCGATGCGGGTGGCCATGGTCATGGCCTCTTCCTGGTCGTGGGTGACCATCACGCAGGTCACGCCCGAGGTTTCGATGATGTTGACCAGCTCCAGCTGCATCTGCGAGCGCAGCTTCTTGTCCAGCGCGCCCATCGGCTCGTCCAGCAGCAGCAGCTTGGGCCCCTTGGCCAGCGACCGCGCCAGCGCCACGCGCTGCTGCTGGCCACCGGACAACTGGTGTGGCTTGCGCTTGGCCAGCTTGCCCAGTTGCACCAGCTCCAGCATCTCGCCCACGCGGGTGCGGATCGCGTCGCGGGCCAGGCCGTCCTGCTTGAGCCCGAAGGCGATGTTCTGTTCCACCGTCATGTGCGGGAACAGCGCATAGGACTGGAACATCATGTTGATCGGCCGCTGGTAGGGCGGCAGGTCGTTGATGCGCTGGCCATCCAGCTCGATGCTGCCCTTGGTGGGCGTTTCGAACCCGCCCAGGCAGCGCAGCAGCGTGGACTTGCCACTGCCCGAGCCGCCGAGCAGGGCGAAGATCTCGCCCTTGCGCACGTCCAGGCTGACATCGTCGAGCGCGACGAAGCCGTCGAATTCCTTGCGCAGCGCGCGGATGGACAGATAGCCCGGCTCGAGGACCGGCACGACCTCGCCTTCCGGCTTGGCATCAAATGGCATGGGGGGCGGCTCCAGGAGCGGCAGCGGACGGGGGGAGGATTCCATTTTACCGGTGGTCGCGGCGTCATGGTGTGCCCGGACCGGCTGCCCGGCCCCCGGCCTGCCACCGTGCAGACCCCTGAAACGACAACGCCGGCCCTGCGGCCGGCGTCGTGGAAGCGGTCAGCGACCGGTCTTCACCTCGGTCCACAACCGGGTGTAGAGCTTGTCCACCTCCGGGGTGTTGATCGAGTAGGTGAACATCTTGGCGGCCACGTCGGCCGGCGGGTAGATGGTCGGGTCGGTGCGGATCGCCTCGTCCACCAGCGGGGTGGCCTTGGTCACCGGGTTGGCGTAGTGGATGAAGTTGGTGTTGGCAGCGGCCACCTTCGGTTCCAGCAGGTAGTTGATGAAGGCATAGGCGGCCTCCGGGTGCTTGGCGTCCTTGGGGATGGCCAGCATGTCGAACCACTGCGGGGCGCCTTCGCGCGGGATCGAATAGGCCACCGTCACCCCGTTGGCCGCCTCGGCGGCGCGGTCGCGGGCCTGGATGATGTCACCCGACCAGCCCACCACCAGGCAGGTGCCGCCGTTGGCCAGCGAGCCCACGTACTGCGAGGAGTGGAAGTTCTGCACGTACGGGCGGATGCCCTTGAGCAGCGCAGCGGCCTTTTCCAGCGTGGCCGGGTCCTGGCTGTGCGGATCTTCGCCCAGGTAGTGCAGCGCGATCGGGATCATGTCCGACGGCGTGTCCAGGATGGTGATCCCGCAATCCTTCATCTTGGCGATGTTTTCGGGCTTGAAGATCAGGTCCCAGCTGTTGGCGATGTCGGTGCTGCCGCCGAAACGCTGCTTGAGCAGTTCCACGTTGTAGCCGATGCCGGTGGTGCCGATCATGTACGGCACGCCGTACTGGTTGTCCGGGTCCTGCTGGGCGATGCGCTTCATCACCTCCGGATCCAGGTTGGCCAGGTTCGGGATCTTGCTCTTGTCCAGCGGCAGGAACACGCCGGCCTTGATCTGGCGGCCGAAGAAGTTCAGCGTCGGCACCACCACGTCGTAGCCACTGTTGCCGGCCAGCAGCTTGGTTTCCACCATTTCGTCGCTGTCGAACACGTCGTAGGTCACCTTGATGCCGGTGGCCTTCTCGAAGGTGGGAATGGTGTCTTCGGCGATGTAATCGCTGTAGTTGTAGACGTTCAGCACCTTGCTGTCGTCGTCGGACTTGCCGCCGCCACAGGCGCTGAGCACGGATACGGCAATGCCGAGGGTGAGGATTCGCAGCTTCATCGGACTCTCCACAGGTCAGGTGCGAGGTGGGGGAACCGGCCAGACCGGCACAACGGGTGCCAGCCTAACGGGCATGCCCCCATTTTCCCAGCACATGGCCCTCACGGCCATGCCGGATCTGGCGACGCGGCGCCGTTCAGACGTTGAGCAGCAGGAATTCCCGCTCCCACGAGCTGATCACGCGGAAGAAGGTCTCGTATTCCTTGCGCTTGACCGAGACATAGGCCCGGCAGAAGCGCTCGCCCAGCATCTCGCGCAGTTCCGGGCAGCCTTCCAGCCCATCCAGCGCCTCGCCCAGCGAGCGCGGCAGGTCGTAGCCCAGCTCCTTGGCGCTGCCGCTGATCGGCGCGGTCGGCGAGCCCTGCTCGCGGATGCCCAGCAGGCCGGCGGCCAGGGTGGCGGCCATGGCCAGGTAGGGGTTGGCGTCGGACCCGGCGAAGCGGCTTTCCACGCGCATGTTTTCCGGGGTGTCCAGCGGCACGCGCAGGCCGCAGGTGCGGTTGTCGAAGCCCCAGTGCACGTTGCTCGGCGAGACCTCGCCAAACACCAGCCGGCGGTAGGAGTTCACGTTGGGCGCGAAGAAGGCCATTGCCATCGGCACGTACTTCTGCAGGCCGGCCAGGTAGTGGCCGAACAGCGGGCTGAAATCCTCGCCGCCATGCTCACCGGTGAACACGTTGTGGCCATCGCTGATGCGCAGCAGGCTCTGGTGGATGTGCATGGCGCTGCCCGGCTCGTTCTCCATCGGCTTGGCCAGGAACGTGGCATACACCCCGTGGCGCATGGCCGACTCGCGCATGGTGCGCTTGAACAGGAACACCTGGTCGGCCAAGTCCATCGCGTTGGCGTGGGTGAAGTTGACCTCCAGCTGCGCCGCGCCGGATTCGTGGATCAGCGTGTCCACGTCCAGCTTCATCGCATCGCAGTAGTCGTACATCAGGTCGAGGATGGGATCGAATTCGTTGACCGCATCGATCGAGTACGACTGGCGCGCCGTCTCCGGGCGCCCGGAGCGGCCGGCCGGCGGCAGCAGCGGGAAGTCCGGGTCGGTGTTCTTCTGCACCAGGAAGAACTCCAGTTCCGGCGCCACCACCGGACGCAGGCCGAGTTCGGCATAGGCATCCAGCACCCGGCGCAGCACATTGCGCGGGGCCAGTTCGTGCGGTTCGCCGTGCTTGGTGTAGCAGTCGTGGATCACCTGCGCGGTGGGGTCGGTGGCCCACGGCACCATGCGCACGGTGTCCGGGTCCGGGCGCAGGATCATGTCCGAGTCCGACGGCGAGGTCAGCTCGTAGTAATCGTCCGGGAATTCACCGGTGACGGTGGTGGCGAAAATGCCTTCGGGCAGGCGCGTGCCGTAATCGTGGGAGAACTTGTCGGCCGGAATGATCTTGCCGCGCGCGTTGCCGGTGATGTCCGGCACCAGGCATTCCACCTCGGTGATGCGGCGATCCTTGAGCCAGCGCAGCAGCGCGCTCTCTTCGGGCACGGGCGGCGGGGCGGCCTTGCGCGAAGAAGAGGCCGCTTTGCGCGGGGAAGTGGCTTTACGCGAACGCGTTCGGGTGGTCATGACCGGTCTGCTTTGCAGGAGTAACGGCGACAAGCATCGCCGAAGGCTTGGAAAATGCGGTGATGGAAGGGATGGTCGGTAACATGCCATTCCGGGTGCCACTGTACCCCGAGCACGAAGGTGTGGGCGTGGCTGCGCGCCGCTTCCACCAGGCCATCGTCGGCACGCGCCTCCAACCGCAGGCCGGTAGCGAGGCGATCGATGCCCTGCCCGTGCACCGAATTGACCTTCACGCGGTCCGCGTCGGCCCAGGCCGCCAGCCAGCCGCCGGCGGTCAACTGCACGGCGTGCGACGGCGCGTACTGCTGCTCGACCGGTGCGGCCGGGTCCTCGCGGTGATCGGCCAGCCCCGGCACCTCGTGCACGCGCGCGTGCAAGGTGCCGCCGAGGGCCACGTTCAATTCCTGAAACCCCCGGCAGATCGCCAGCACCGGCAGGTCACGTTCCAGCGCGGCCTGCAGCAGCGAAAGCGCAGTGGCGTCGCGCGCCGGATCGTGTGGGTTGCCTGCCCAGGTGGGCGCACCGCCGTAGT
>NZ_QAIW01000133.1:6239-10606 GCF_003061285.1 Stenotrophomonas sp. HMWF003
GCCGGCAACGGGGGCTGCAGGCTGGGCAGCAGCACCGGCGTGACACCGGCCGCCACGGCCAGCGCGCGGATGTACTTCTCACCGGCCACCGCAAAGCGATGGTGGCCCATTGGCGTGCTGTCGGTGGGCAGGCCAACCCAGGGGGGCGCGACCATGCGGCATGCTCCGATGACCTGCTGCCACGGTAGCGCCGTGCCCGGGCGCGGTGCAACACGCCCGCCCGGAGGCGTGCGCCCTCACATACCGGCGGCGATACCTGCGACAGACTGCGCGCTGTCACCGCGGATCGTTGCTGGCATGCTGTCACCATGATTGACGTCCCCACCCTCCCCCGCCGGTGCACACCGTGAGCCGCGCCGGCCAGGACCACGTATCCAGCTGGTATGCCGACAGCCTGCCGGCGCAACCGCTGCGCCCGGCGCTGGCTGGCGACCACGCCACCGATGTGTGCGTGCTGGGCGCGGGTTATACCGGCCTGTCGGCGGCACTGTCGCTGGCCGAGCGCGGGTACCGGGTCAGCGTGCTGGAAGCGCACCGGGTGGGCTGGGGCGCGTCCGGGCGCAATGGCGGCCAGGCCATCGTTGGCTACGGGTGTGAAGTGGATACGCTGGAACAGCTGGTGGGCACCGAAGACGCCCGGCTGCTGTTCGACTATTCGCGCGACGGCATGGCCTTGCTGCGCCACCGGCTGCAGCACTACCAGATCGACTGCGACTGGCACGATGGTCACGCCAGCGTGCCGATCACGGCGCGCCAGGAGCGCGCGCTGCGTGGCGGGCTGCTCGACCTCGCCGAGCGCTACGACTACCCGCTGCAGTGGTGGGACCGCACCCAGCTGCAGGCGCAGCTGGACAGCCCCCGCTACACCGGGGCCATGTTCGATGCGGCCAGTGGCCACCTGCAGCCGCTGGCCTATGCCCAGGGCCTGGCGCGCGCGGCAGAACGCCTGGGGGTGGTCATCCACGAGCAATCGCCGGTCGTGCAGCTGGTGCGGGGGCCGCGTCCGCAACTGCGCACCTCCCACGGCAGCATCCGCGCAGACCACGTGGTGATCGCCGGCAACGCCTGGCTGCAGGGCATCGCCCCGGAGCTGGAAACGCGGATCATGCCGGTCGGCACCTACATCGGCGCCTCGCAGGTGCTGGGGGCCGAGCGCGCCCGGTCGCTGATCCGCAACGGCATGGCCGTGGCCGACGTCAGCTGGGCGCTGGACTACTTCCGGCTCAGCGCCGATCACCGCCTCTTGTTCGGCGGACGGGCCAGTTACTCCGCGCTGCCGCCCCCCGGGCTGCGCGGGGTGATGACCCGGCGCATGCACCAGGTGTTCCCGCAGTTGGCCGACGTGGGCATGGAACAGGTCTGGGGCGGCTACGTGGACATCACCCGCAACCGGGCGCCGCATTGGGGTCGGCTGACCCCGAACGTGTACTTCGCACAGGGCTTCTCCGGGCATGGCGTGGCCGCGACCGGGCTGGCCGGGGCGGTGCTGGCCGAGGCCATCGCCGGGCAGAACGAACGCCTGGATGTATTCGAGCGCATTCCCCACCGCCCTTTCCCCGGCGGCCGGCTGCTGCGCACGCCGCTGCTGGTGGCGGCGATGTCCTGGTACAAACTGCGGGATGCGTTGTGGTGAGCGATGGAGATATCACTCAGTAGAAATAGCGACGCCCATCACATTCAGGCATAGATAATGCGCAGCACTTCACGCGCCGCCGCGCCTGATTGGATTCCTATAATCACCCACGACGATTGCATGCGCAGGGATCAGCCGATACTGTCGCGCTGATGGGTTTCCATGTCGACGCGCGCTCGTATCGACACGAACAGCAGGAGGGACCAACGATTGGATTGGTGGAGAAATGGACTTCAACTCAACCTGCGTATCCGGCCGGCCGGGTTCGTCGTTGCCGTGGTGTACGCCTTCGCCTGCTGGGGCGCACGACAGATCTCGCTTGATCAGTTCTACCTGCCCGCCGGTGTCCGGGTTGCCGCGCTGCTGCTTTGCCCTCCCCGTCTCTGGCCGTATCTGATCCTGGGCGAATATGCGTACTTCGCCCAGATACGGTATCCGATGATCGACAAGTACGGGTTGGCCTGGGTGGTGATCGCCTCTGCATGCATGATGCCGGCGGTAGCGGTGGTGGTGCGCCTGCATCGCAGAATAATGGCGGCGCCCACGGAAGCGTGGCTTCTTTCGGTCGCCGCAACCGCGGCCCTGGTGGCCACGGTTCTGAAGCTGGGCCTGTCGCATCTGCTTTGGCCGGTACCGCCCAGCCTGCCCATACTCACCAGCGCGGCACGGTTCGCACTGGGCGATTACATCGGCATATTGACGCTCGCTCCGTTGGCCCTGCTCTGGACAAAGCGCGGCGTGCCTTACGACTGGCTGGCATGGCGCGCACCGCCCACGGTGATCGCGCTGTCTTCCCTGCTGGTGCTTGGCGTGCTGGCACGGCTGGCCGCCGGCGATGACATGACCAGGACCAGTCTGCAGCTGATGCTGGCCTTGCCCGTGGTTGCCTTGACCTGCATGCATGGCTGGCGTGGCGCCGCAGTCGGCGTGCCTGTGCTGAACCTGCTCATCAGCGCGACCACCCCAAGCACCGGCCTGCCCGGCTCGTTCGATGCGCCCACCTTCGCCACCCAGCAGGTCGTCGCGCTTGCTGGTACGGCGCTGCTCGCACTGGGCGCGCAGATCAGCCACTACTTCCACCAGTACGCACGCCGCGATCTGGATGGGCAGCGGGCCGTCACGCTGTCCAGAACGGCGCACATCGCCAGCGAAATGGACCTCCGCGAACGGGCGCTGGGCCTGAGACGGATTGCCGATGGCCTGGACGTGTCCATCCAGGAAACGGTCGAACTGTTGAAACGGCATGGCCACCACGAGCCTGCGGAGCGGCTGCTGCGTGCCTCGGCGGCACATTCGCGCCAGTTCCGTGAGCAGACCAGCATGGTGTACCCAACGGCGCTTGAGCAGGTGGGTCTTTATCTTGCCCTGCAGGTCAGCGGTGCGCGGGAAGCCTGGGATGCTACCGACAGGGTGTCACGCCCCCGGCTGGGGGGAGACCCCTGCAGGTTGAGCGTGGGGCTGCAGTTGGCCACCTACCGGACGCTGACCGACGCGGTGTCCATTCTCCTCAAGAACGAGTACGGGCAGATCCAGGTGCGCGCGCGATGCGGTCAGTTCCGGCAGCACCGCGGCATCCTGGTGACCGTGGGGCTGCTGGACCTCAATCGCTCCCTGTCCTCGGCCACCATGGCGCTGGTCACCGAACGTTTGACGGCGCGGGCGCTGGCGTACGGCGGAACCGTACGCTGCCACCGCAATCGGATCCGGATGCTGCTGGTGGAAGCACCCACCAGTACGGCCATGCCCCCGGCCCAGGCCCCGCTGGTGCTACGCGCCAACGCGGTCTGAGGCGCGCGCCAGGCGACGTCGAGGATCACCGCCGGGCGGATCTGCAGGTGGCCTGGGCCACCTGCAGACGTTTCCGGTTCCCTGCTGGCCCAGGCGGGACCCCATCAACCGCCGTTGGCGGGAACCTCGACGGACCAGATGGCGTCATTGCCCTCGCCGTACACCACCAGCGCGAACTCCGGCCGCCTGTAGACCTCGCGGCGGACGGCATTGCCAGGCACGACCAGGCGCTGAGATGGCAACGAGGTGCGCGCGGGGCTCTTACCAGCCGGCAAGGTGAAGAATTGATCGTCGATCTTGCCCACGATCACGCGCACCTGGCCCGCAAGATCATTTACCTGGTAATACGAGATTCCATCACGCTCAAAACCGTAGACCAGCCAGTTGGGATCCTGGCTCAGGTTCACGGCCAGCGGAAGGGATTCACCCATGCCGCTTTTGGCCAACGCAATACCGTTGCCATCGCTCGGACAGCAGGCGGCTGCCGCAACGAACGGCATCGAGAGCAGGCTCACGACCAATACCACACCACGAACGCGGGAAATTCGCACAAGCACCTCCAGAGTATAAGTAATGGAAACAGCGAGACGATTCTATCGTTGCCGCGGGCACATATTCCCTGACAATATTCCTAAAGCGAAATGACCCGGTTTGTCTCGCCGCGCCAGTGCGGGCATCAGGCCGCCCTGCAGTGCCATCAGGTCCGGGCCGCGCGGCAGGCGTATTCGCAGGCCCGGCCCGGCACCCAGGGTCCCACCAGGGCATCGGCGTATGCCGCCCCACTGTCGCCCGGCCCAACCGGCACCGCTGCACGGGCCGCCAACCCACCCTAAAGTTGCATGTGAAATCGCCGCTATATCTGCCGACCCACTCGAAATCGAGCGTACGCCACATGCCGGCTCTGTTGCAGGGCGCTTTCGACAGCGACCCCGGTGATGCCTTACCC
>NZ_QAIW01000134.1:0-5274 GCF_003061285.1 Stenotrophomonas sp. HMWF003
GGTGGCGCGCGGGGTCAGGTGCCGGCAATGGCCCAGGTGATGAAGCCGGTGGCGATCGCGCTGATCACCAGGCCGATCAGGAACAGCCAGTCGGCCAGCCCTTCCAGGAACTGGTTGCGCTTGCGTCGCCGCGTGCGCAGCGCCCAGTAGGCGCTCAGGCAGGCGCCCAGGTAGACCAGCGAATTGACGCTGAGCAGGTCGTCGCCCAACGTGTCCACGTTGCGCAGCACGGTCACCACGTGCAGCACGCCCACCACGGTCATGCACACGCCCAGCATCGCCGCCGACGTGGTGAAGATATGGACGCAGATGTCCTCGTCCAGATGGGCGGCGCGCGCAGGCGGCTTGTCGGCCGTGGGCGCGCTGGAAGCGGTGGAGCGCATGGCGGTCTCGCGGCTGACGGTGCGGACCGGAAGCGGCCGCAGCACACGCCAACGGTAGCCATGGCAACGGGGCCCACACATGACCTAGGTCAAGTGAACGCGCATGCCGCGGGCCAGCGTGCCCCGGCTTGACCGGGATCAAGCCCCCTTCACGGCGCCGGCCGCATCGTGGGCCTCCCTGCCCCCCGCACCCGGGCGCCACTGCGGCCTGCCATGTGGAATGACTTCAGCCATGCGTTCCTGGTGATCTTCACCAGCCTGCTGCCGGTGATCAATCCACCGGGCGCGGCGCTGATGGTGCTGGGCATCCTGCCCGACGCCAGCCCCGCCCAGCGCCGCCGGGTGGCGCGCGCGGTGGCGCTCAACAGCCTGGTGCTGCTGGCGGCCTCGATCGGGATCGGCGCCTACGTGCTGTCCTTCTTCGGCATCTCCATCCCGGTGCTGCGGCTGGCCGGCGGGCTGGTCATCGCCGCCACCGGGTGGCGCCTGCTGCAGGCACCGGCGCAGAGCGAGCACGGCTCACTGGCCGGCGCGGCGCAGGAAGAGGCCCGCGACGACGTGGACGCCTCGGTGACGTCGCAGTTGTTCTATCCGTTCACGCTGCCGCTCACGGTGGGGCCGGGGTCGATCGCGGTGGCCATCGCGGTGGGTACCACGTCGCCGGCCGAGGGACCCGCCGCCGTGCACCTGGCCGCCGCTGCCAGCGCGCTGCTGGCCCTGTGCGTGCTCATTTACCTGTGCATGCGCTACGCGTGCCGCCTGCAGTCGCTGCTCGGACGCACCGGCACCCAGGTGGTGGTACGCCTGCTGGCGTTCGTGATCCTGTGCATCGGCGTGCAGATCGGCTGGCTGGGCCTGTCCGACCTGCTGGCGACGCTGCCGGCACGTTGATCGGTCGCGCGCTTGACCCAGGTCAAGACGGGCATGCGATCCTCGCCTGACCATGTGTGCACCGCTCCCACGCCCAGCCTGCCGATGCAGCCGCAACCCACCGCCCTTGTTTCCGGCGCCGGTGTCGCCGGCCTCGCCACCGCCTGGTGGCTGCGCTATTTCGGCTTCGACGTCACGGTGGTCGAAACGGCCCCGGCGCTGCGCGGCGGCGGCCATGCCGTGGACATCCGGGGTGCGGCGCTGGAGGTCGTCAAGGCCATGGGGCTGCACGCAGCGCTGCAGGCCCAGCGCACGCGCCTGCGCGGGATGACCCTGCTCGACCGCGATGGCCATGCGGTAGGCCACGACGATACCCGCACCTTCAGCGCAGGCCGCCTGGACAGCCCGGATATCGAGATCTTCCGTGACACGCTGTGCCGGATCCTGTCCGACGCCGCGGGCACCCCAGCCAGCACGCTGTTCGACGAACGCATCACCGGCATCGACGATACCGCCAGCGGGGTGATGGTCGCGCTTGCCGGCCGGCCATCGCGCCATGTCGACCTGGTGGTGGGGGCCGACGGGGTTTACTCCGCGCTGCGCCAGCAGGCCTTCGCCGCGGCGCCGACCTGCCTGCATCCGTTGGGAGGTGCGCTGGCGTTCTACAGCGCCCCCAACCACCTGGCGCTTACCGACCGCGAATGGATGTACCGCGACGCCGACCTGGGCGTGGTGGTCTACCCCGATGCCAGCGGACGCGAACTGCGCATCGGGGCCGGATTCGGCGCCGAGGTGGACCACGCCCTCCGCCACGACGTCACCGCGCAGAAGGCACTGGCACGCAGCAAGCTGGCGGGACTGGGCGGACGCTGGCGACCGCTGGTCGAGGCGATCCCGCGCGCCGACGCGTTCTACTTCGGGGAACTGGTCCAGGTGAAACTTCCCGTGTGGCACACCGGGCGCGTGGTGCTGGTGGGCGATGCCGCGCACTGTGCTTCGCCCTTCTCCGGCCAGGGCACCAGCCTGGCCCTGGTAGGCGCCTACGTGCTGGCGCGCGAACTGTCGCGCAGCCCGCACGCGCCCGGGCAGGCGTTCACCCGCTACCAGACCCGCATGCAGCCCTACGTGGTCCTCAACCAGGGGCTGGTCGACCTGACCCGGCAAGGCCCGGTGCCCGAGCCGCAGATGCGCGCGGCGGCCGACGGTATCGCCCTGGACGATCTGCAACAGCCATGAGCCCGTGCCGTTGGACACGGGCGGCAAACCCCGTGACCCTCAGGCATGCTGGGCGCCTGCTTACCCCTGCCAATCCCGTCCCATGCCTCTACTGAACACCACGCGCGGCGCCCTGCACTGGATCGACACCGGCCACGACCGCGCCGCACCCCCGGTACTGCTGATCCACGGCCTTGGCGGCGACGCCGGGTTCTGGAGCGCCGAACAAGCCGCGCTTGCCGCGCGCCATCGGGTGCTGGCGGTGGACCTGCGCGGCTCCGGCCTGACCCCGGGCACGCACAGCCCGTTCTCCGCTGACGCGCTGGCCCAGGACCTGCTGGCCATGCTTGACCACGCCGGTATCGACCGCGTGCACGTGGTCGGCTTCTCGATGGGCGGCGTGGTCGCCCAGGCGCTGGTCAGCGCCGCGCCGACGCGCGTGCACAGCCTGGTGCTGGCGGCCACCTTCGCCACCCCCAATACCCAATCACGCCTGTTCCTGCAGGCCGTGGGCGCGATCTACCGCGCGGGCGCCACCCCCAAACAGATCTTCGACCTGGTCCTGCCCTGGCTGTTCTCGGTGGGCTTCCTGTCCGATCCGCGCGCCGCGCCGTGGCTGGACTATCCCGACGACGCGCCCGACGAACAGACCGCCGAAGACTGGCAGCGCCTGCTCGACGCCATGATCGGGTTCGATGGCCGCCCCCGGCTGCCGCACATCCACGTACCCACGCTGGTGATCGCCGGCGATGAGGATCGGCTGGCCACGCCGGAAGATGCGCAGGTGTTGCTGGACGGTATCCCGGGCGCCCGCCTGAGCATGCTGCGCGGCGGCCACCTGATGAACGTGGAATCGCCCGACGCGTTCCTCAGCGAGCTGGAGCGCTTTTTCCTCGCGCACGCACCGGCCGGGGGCTGAGTTTCGCGCCACGCGCCGGCAACGCCACCAGCGCCTGCAGCTGCGCCGCCACCCGGTCGAACGGTGCGATGTCCTGCATCGCCCGGCACATCGCCACGGCACCTTCCACGCTGGCGATGATCAACGTGGCCTGCGCCGCAGCCTGTGCCGGCGCATGGCCGGCGGCAACCAGCGCGCTGCCCAACCGGTGTTCCCACTGCGCGAACACCGCCGCCGCTGCACCGCGTGCCTGGCTGGCCACCGCATCCACCGGTTCTTCCACCGCCGCTGCCAGCACCGGGCAGCCGGCAGCGAACTGCGTGCGCAGCAGGCGTGCGCGCCACATCTGCAGAAACTGCTGCAGGCCCGGCTCCGCGCCGTCCCGCAAAAGTTCGGCGAGCAGGGCATCCACCTTTTCACCGGCCAGGGTGGTAGCCCGCGCCAACAACTCCTGCTTGCCGCCCGGGAAATGGTGATACGTGGAGCCCAACGGCGCATCGGCGGCCTTGGTCACCTCGCGGATGCTGGTGGCATTGAGGCCCACCCGCGCCAACATCTCCGCCGCTGCCGCGATCACGCGCTGCGGTGCATCGGTAGGGCGAGGCGACATGGCGCGATTCCTTGCTAAGACAGTCGTCATACATTAGCGTATCCGGACTATAACAGTCGTCATATTCCGCATGAATCTCTGGTTCCGCCTGCTGTACCTGCTGCTATGCAGCTTCTTCCGGCCTCGGCTGGCCGCCCCGTTCGGGGTGTCACGGCTGCCGTTCCGGGTGCTGCCCAACGACCTGGACAGCAACCTGCACATGACCAACGGGCGCTACTGGAACATCTTCGACCTGGGCCGCCTGGACCTGATCCTGCGCATGGGCCTTGGCCGGGTGGCCCTGCGGGAAAAATGGGCGCCGATCGTTGGCGCCGGCACCATCCAGTTCCGTCGCGAACTGAAACCCTTCCAGCGCTTCACGCTGGAAACGCGGCTGGTGGGGTGGGTCGGCACGCGGGTGATCATGGAGCAGCGCGTGCTGCTGGGCGAAGAGAAGATCGCCACCCGTGCCCTGCTGGTCACCGGCATCTACGACCGCCGCCAGCGCCGCTTCGTGGACATGCCGCGGATGATGCAGTCCATCGGCGCCGACGACGTACCCTCGCCGCCACTGAGCAAGGCCGCCGACGCGCTGCTGGCGGCAGACGCCGCGCTCAAGCAGGACGACGCCTGAGCGCACCGCTCAGCGCGGTCGCGACAGCGCCTGTTCGATCGCCGCCTCGGCCAGCGGCGCCATCCGCGCGTAGCCGGCGGCCGTGGGGTGCACGCCGTCAGCGGCCAGCGCCTTGTCCAGGCCACCGTCGCGGTTGGCCATTGGCGTGTGGTAATCCAGATACACCACGTCGTGCGCGCTGGCGTAACGCTTCAGCGCCGCATTCAACGCGCGCACCTTGGGCGCCGGCTGCACGCCGCGCTGCCATGGGTAGTCGGTGACCGGCAGTACCGAGCTCAGCACCACCGCGATGCGGTGCGCCTGGGCCAGTTCCACCATCGAATGCAGGTTGTCTTCGATCATCGCCTGGGTGGCCGCCCCGGTGTTGCCGGCAATGTCGTTGGTACCGGCCAGAATCACCACTACCGCCGGCTGCAGCGCGATCACATCCTGGCGGAAACGCACCAGCATCTGCGCGGTGGTCTGCCCACTGATGCCCCGGTTGAGATAGCCCTTGCCGGGGAAGAAGCTGTCACTGCCGGTGGGACCCCAGCCTTCGGTGATGGAATCGCCGAACAACACGACCCGCGGCATGCCGGGTACCGGGGCGGCCACTGCGGCATTTTCATCCCGGTAACGCTGCAGCTGCGGCCAATCGCGCAGGCGCTGCTGCAGTTCGGCGATCTGATGGGGTTCGAGCGTATCG
>NZ_QAIW01000134.1:5284-7799 GCF_003061285.1 Stenotrophomonas sp. HMWF003
GCAGTCTCCCTGGGTGACCTGGTCAGCCTAGCATGCACCCCGCGCACGCTTGCCGGGCAGCAATGACCGCCACAATCGCCACGAGCGCCACAGCCGCCGGAACACGCGCCGGCTGCGGCGGCGCAGCCCCGGCGAACCGCTGCGCAGGCGTTGCTCGACCGCGTCGAGCACGCGCTCGGCGGCACGCCCATCGGTCTGCGGGTGGATGCTGGCCGCGTAGGCCCGACGTGCATCGGCCAGCGCGCGTGGCGCAGCCAAGGCCTGCATGATCGCCACATCGATCGCCGCCGGCGTGCGCACATCCTGCATGCAGGGCTGCGGCTGGCGATGGCAAACGGTGACCACGGGCTTGTCGAGCAGCACGAACTCTTCCACCACCGACGAGGTATCGCAGACCAGCACGTCCGCGGCGTGCAACATCGCGGCCAGGTGCGCCGAATCCAGGAAGCAGGCATGCGGGCCGGCCAACGCCTGGTAACGCTGGCGCAGCTCGGCGGGAGCCAAAGGATGCAGCGTCAGCAGCCAGTAGCGATCCCCGCGCGCAATCAGCGCCTCCAGTACCGGCAGGCAGTCACGCGCCTGGCTCAGGGGTGCATTGAAGGTAGAAGCAAACATCACCGTGGGCCGGCCGGCGGCGGCCGCGCGCAGGGCGTGCGCGTGGGCGCAGGGCCCGGCAAATAGGGTATCCAGCTTCGGCCAGCCGGTCTGGACCACGCTGAAATCGCGCCGTTGCCCCGCCAATGCCTGCAGCGGCCCGGTCGTGGCCGGGCCGTGCGCGCAATACAGGTCGAACAGCCCGAGCATGCGGAACTGGCCTTGGCGCGGATCCCGCTTGTGCAGGTTCAACCCGTGGAACAGCTGCACCTGCAGGCCGGGAAGAAACGGCGGAATGCGGTTGACCGTGGCGAACACGGCATGCGGGCGGAACCGCCACAGCGCGCGTGCGCTGCACAGACGCGACTCGTCCGCGCGCAGCCCGGCGGCAACCGCGTCGGGTGCCAGCCAGGCCACGCGGTGGCCACGTGCCTGCGCCTGTGCGGCAAGAGGGCGCAGGATGGCCGGCGCATACGGCTCCGATGCCAGCATTACCCAACGTCGAGGTGCGGCGGCGTCCAGGGCCTCCCCATCAATGATGGCCAGCGCATCCGCCGTGGCGGCGTGCAGGCCCGCCCTGCCCGCCTCACGCATGCTGGTGATCTGCGTCCTGCGCCTGCACGGATGCAGGCACGCTGCACAGTACTGCGGCAAGGCGTTCGCGGAACGCCGTATCGCGTTGCAGGAAGCGTGTGCGTGCCCGCTGCCCCAGCTGCACGCACTCGGTGGGCGACAGGCGCAGGGCCCGGGCAACGCCCGCTTCGATCGCATCGACCGACACGTGGTAGCGCCGGCCCAACCCCATCTTCGCGCCCGGGCTGCACGCCAACAGCAACCCGCAGGCAGGATCGACCAGCTCGTTCATGGGCGCCGCGTCGGTGGTCAGCACCACGGCGCCTACGCTCATTGCCTCGGCGATGGAATGCCCGAAACCCTCGACCTCGGAAGGACAGATGTGGAACCGGTGCGCGTTCTGCAATCGCTGCAACCCCGCATCGTCGAGGTAGCCGGCCAGCAGCACGATGTTGGGCGCGGCCCGTTCCGGGCGGGCATGTCGCTTGCGCTGCACCACGGTCAGGCACGGCCATTCGGGATGACGCCGCCAGGCATCGATCACGACGTCGGTGCCTTTGGCGGTGCTGCGCCCGGCCAGGTGGAAGAACGCGGCCTGCCGGGGCACGCCGGGATCGAACCGGTCGGCGCAGGTAAAGCCGGTGTAGAGCGTCGAACAGCCCAGCTGCGCGAACAACGGCTCGGCGTGCCGGGTCTTGCACAGTACTTGCTCGAACCGCGGCAGCAGCGCCACCCATTCGGGCTTGAACCATTCGGGATTGGGGATCAGCAGATTGCGCCCCGCGCAGTCCAGGGTGGGGGCGTAGACCCGCTCCAGCGACACCTGCGCATCGTAGCGGCCGCGCAGGCGGCAACGCGCGCGCGCCCACCAGTGCCGCAACCGGGCGCCGAGCCGATGGCTCCCCAGCCCTACTGCAGACACCTCGTGGTGCGCACGCAGCACGTCGGCCACGATGGCGAGATCGCGACTCAGCCCTGCCCCGTTGTCGCGGGTAATGACACGCACCTTGCCCACTTCGCCGTCCTCGGGCGCCGCAGCACCGCCAACATGGTCGGTGTGGGTCGTCCTTTCCCCGCCTCCATCATCGGCTGGCGATGGCCGGCCACGCAAGCACGGCAGGTGGCGGGGCGCGGTTCACTGCCGCCAGGCCAGCACCTGCGCCCGGGTTGCCAGTGCTGTTTCGATCCGCTGCAGGCAATCGGCAGTGGGGCTGACCAGGCACCACTGCGCGCTATGGCGCAGCAGCGGAAGGTCGGCGTGGTGGTCGGTATAGGCCATTGCCCACGGCGGTGCGAAGCCACGCGCGGCCAGCATCGGGATCTTGTTCGCGCCCAGGCAGTGCTGATC
>NZ_QAIW01000013.1:0-5279 GCF_003061285.1 Stenotrophomonas sp. HMWF003
CCGCACACCTCCCCCACATCGAGACCCCCATGCGCATTTCAGTCCCCACCCGGTTGGGCTTCGGCACCGCCCCGCTTGGCAACATGTACCGCAACATCCCCGAACAGGAAGCCCTCGACACCGTTGAGGCCGCCTGGCAACAGGGCATCCGCTACTTCGACGCCGCCCCCATGTACGGCGCCGGCCTTGCCGAAATCCGGCTGGGCACGGCGCTGCAGCAACACCGGCGCGACGACTACGTGCTCAGCACGAAGGTGGGCCGGTTGATCCTCGATGAGCGCGAAGACACCACCCAGCGCGACCTCGGCGAAAAGGGTGGCCTGTTCGAGCACGGCCTGCCCAACAAGATCGTCTACGACTACACCGCCGACGGCACGCTGCGCGCCATCGAGGCCAGCCTGGCGCGCCTGAAGACCGACCGGCTGGACATCGTGTGGATTCACGACCCCGCCCGCGACTTCCACGGCGAAGGCTGGCGCGACGTGTTCGACATCGCCATGAACGGCGCCGCCAAGGCCCTGACCCGGCTGCGCGAGGAAGGCGTCATCCGTGCCTGGGGGCTGGGCGTCAACCGCGTCGAACCGTGCGAAATGGCGCTGCAGCAGGCCGACCCGGATGGCTTCCTGATCGCCGGCCGCTACACGCTGCTGGACCACGCCGACGCGCTGCGCACCCTGATGCCGGCCAGCACCGCGCGCGGCCTGGGCATCGTAGTGGGCGGGCCGTACAACTCGGGCATCCTGGCCGGTGGCACGCACTACGAATACCAGCTCGCCACGCCCGAGATCCTGGCCCGCGTGGACGCCCTGCGTGCGGTGTGCGCGGAGTTCAACGTGGACATCCGCGCGGCCGCCCTGCAGTTCTCGCTGACGCATCCGGCCGTGGCGGCGGTGATTCCCGGCGCCAGCCAGCCGAGCCGCATTGCGGAGAATCTGGCGCTGGTTGATGCGGCGATTCCGGCTGCGTTCTGGCAGGCGCTGCGCACGCGTGGGTTGGTGGCGGTGGATGCACCGCTGCCGCAGGCCGGGTAAGGCGCAGTGTGGGCGTAGTGCCATCTCCGTAGCGCAGCATGCGTCTGCCCGTACGCGCAGCATCGGCCGATAGCGACCATGACGCCCCCGAGCCACCCTCTTGAACAGTGGGTGGTGCGGGAGCGGTTGGTAGCCGGCGTCACCCTGGAAGGTGAGATGCGCATGCTGCGCACCATCATCCATGGGGTGATCAAACACATGGCCGCACAGCTGCAAATCCCCGCAGCCACGTAACCACTGGACGCCTGCCACGCACCGTCGCACCATGGCAGGCATGCGCATTGAACAGCTCACGCTCCCCACTGCCGACGTTGCCGCCACGGCCGCCTATTTCGCCGACGTGCTGCAGCTTCCCGTGCATGACGCAACGGTCACGCTCGGCTGGAGCCAGCTCCACCTCATCCCCGCAGGCAATGTCCCTGTCGGCGGCGTCCACCTCGCCTTCAACGTGCCGCACAACCGCTTCGCTGCCGCCACCGCCTGGCTGGACGCGCGCGCCACGCGCCAGCGCAACGCCGAAGGCCAGGAGCATTTCACCTTCGAAGGCCGGTGGGATTCCGAATCCATCTACTTCACCGGGCCCGATGACCTCATCCTCGAACTCATCGCCCGCCGTCGCCTGCCCGCGTCGGAACGCACCGGCGCGTTTCACGGCAGCGAAATGACCTGCATCAGCGAAGTGGGCGTGCCGACCAACGCCGTCGCCGCGCTGCAGGCTCAGATTGAAACCACGTTCGGCCTGGCGCCGCTGTCCACGCCCACGCCCTACTTCGCGCCCATGGGCGATGACGAAGGCCTGCTGATCGTGGTGGACGCGACCCGCCGCTGGTTCCCCGAGCAGCGCTGGCTGCCCAATGCGCAGGGCCTGCTGGTGCGGCTGAGCGGCGTGACCGCCAACGCCGTGCTGGAAGACGCCGCACTGGGCTGGCGCGTGCAGTCGGCGTAGCCCGGGCTACCAGCTACCCGAGGCACCCCCGCCGCCACTGCGCCCGCCACCGCCGGACCAGCTGCTGGACGAGCTGGACGAACTGCTGGACGAACTCCCCGAGTCGCGGTCAACGCGACTTGTGCGCCGCCCGCCTTTGCCCCGGCGGCCCGGCTGGGCGCGCTGGTGGAAGCCCATCACCATGGTCCAGGTGATGTAGAGGAAGAAGCCACCGGCAATCACCATCACCAGGCCCGCGTCATCGCCGAACTTCGCATAGGTGCGATGGATCAGCCACGCGTACACCGCCGACACCCCGCACAGGAACAACAGTCGCACGAAGAAGCCCAGCTTGCCGGTGCGCCAGCTGGTGCGCAGCGCGGCCACCCACAAGGTGACCAGGCCCACCGCGATGGACAGCACAAACACCAGCAGCACATGCAGCGCCAGGCTGGGAACCGGCCGGCCCATCCACACACTGGCCACGCTGGCCGCCACTGCGGCTATCAGCAGGAACGACAGCACCCAGCGGGCCCGGCGGCTGTCTACCCACAGCCAGCCCAGCACCATGGCCACCGGCACCAGCATGCCCATGGCGATCGCCAAGGCGGCCGTTGCACCGGGGGTGATCAACGCGCAGGCCAACGCGCCCACGCACACCACCGCAAGCATGAGTGACGGAACCCGCCACCAGCGGCTGGGCACGCCACGCTGCCCCGCACGGCGGGCCCATGCACCCACCAGCGCCCCGGCCAGCAGGGCCAGCGCCACGATGCTGTCGCCGCGGCGCCAGTCCTGCGGTAGGCGCACCACGTTATCGGTCTCGGCGGGCAGCGGCAGCGCTTCGCCGTCGATCAGGCCCACCAGCAGCGCGCTGCCCTCGATGATCCCCTGGCCGGGTTTGCCCTCGCGCAGGCGCGGAATGATGGCGTGGTCGATGATGCGCTGCGCGTACGCATCGGGGATGGCCCCTTCCAGCCCGTACCCGGTCTGGATGCGCACGCGGCGGTCGCCCATGGCCAGCAGCAGCAATACGCCATCGTCCACGCCCTTGCGGCCGATCTGCCACTGATCGAACACCCGCTGCGAATAGGCTTCGATCCCCTCGTCACCGGCACTGTCCACCACCAGCACCTGCAGCTGCGCACCGCGGCGGGCCTGCAGCTCCAGCGCTTGGGTGCGCAGTTGCTGGGCCTCGTCGGCCGAGAGCACCTGCACGGTGTCCACCACCGGGTCGTGCAGGTCGGGGATGGGCGTGGGCGCGGCCAGCGCCAGTGCGGGCAGCAGGCACAGCACCACTACCCACTGCAACAGTCGCGTCATCCTGGCGTGCATCACAGCGTCCGGTTGCTTGATGCCCGCATGCTACGCGATGCGCCGCAGGCCGGCGCAAACGAAGAAGCCCCGCATCACGCGGGGCTTCCGGGGGCGGCCGTGCCGGGGGCCGTCACTCTTCCTCGTCCTGCCACCCCTGCTGCTGGTTCTGGTTGCGCTGCTGCTCTTCCTGCTGCTGTTGCTGCTGGTCGCGTTGATTCTGGGAATCCTGCTTGCGCTGCTGGGTCATGGAAGGTCTCCGGAGCCCACCGGCGGAATGCCGGGGTGCGGCAATGCTGTGCAGCGCCGGGTTAAGGACGTGTGGGAGAAATCTCAGAAATTCGTCAAGCCAGATGCCGCCGCGCGTGCCCTCGCCTCGCAATGCCTGCAACGCCTGGGTTTCGGGGCAAACAGCAGCGCATATGGCGGTAGGCAATGGCCATATTCCGCACTGCGCGCATTGCCTGCTCAGCTGCCTGAATTCGTGGCCTGTGCAGCAGCCAGGCGCGCCCCTATGATGACCGCCACCCTCGCCCGACCGTAAAGGAATACCCCCATGCGAGGAGTCACGCTCACCGCCGCCGCGGTGGCCGACACCGACGTGCTGCACCGGCTGCTGCAGCTGTATTACTTCGAAGCATCGGCCTGGAGCGGCGAGCAGATTGCCCCCGACGGCACCTACGACTGCGCCCGCGCCGATGTGGAAGCCGCCCTGCGCGACACGCCCGCGTGGGCGCAGCTGCTGTGGCTGGACGGCGTGCTGTGCGGGTTCGTGCTGGTGGACGAGGTGGAGTTCCAGGGCGACCGCATTCCCGAGCTGGCCGACCTGTTCGTGCTGCCCACGCACCGCGGCAAGGGCATCGCACGCGAGGTGGTTGCGCGCCTGGTGGTGCCGGGCAGCGGCCGCTGGTTGCTGGCCACGTTCCGCAACGACACGGTGGCCCATGCGTTCTGGCGCCGGAACCTGCCGAAGATGGGCCTGACCATTGAGACGCCGGCACCGCCCGATGACTCGGACTTCCACTTCTTCCTGATCAGCGCGGCGTAGCCCCCGCCCGCACCCCTACGCCGCCGGTGGCGCGCGTTCGGCCACCGCGTTGAGCCAGGCGTGCTTGAGGAAATCGCGCACGGCCTGGAAGCGCGGCGTTTCATACAGCGAGCGGTGCGTCCACAGCCACACGTCCTGGCTGAGCGCCGGTGCATCGCGCACGCGCACCAGGCCGCCCACGTGTTCGGCCACCGTGCGTTCAATCACTCCCAGCCCGCCGCCGGCGGTCACGCCGTCCAGCACGCCCACCGAGTAGTTGCAGCGCAGCCACGGGCGGTTCGCGCCGGGCAAGGTGCGCAGCCAGCGTTCCACCTCGAACTCCACGCGCGGCTCGTCCAGCCCCACGAACTCCAGTTCATGCCACGCCTGGTTGGCGATGGCCGCCTGCCGCCGCGCCGCGTAGGCCTGGTTGGCATACAGCGCGTACTCCACCCGCCCCACGCGGTCGCCGCGCAGGTCGGTGGTGTCGGGCGGGCCGTAGCGCAGCAGGGCGTCGGCCTCGCGGCGGGCCAGGTTGTAGGGCTCGCGCGAGGTAAGCACCTCCACGCCCAGGCCTGGGTGCAGGCGGTTCAGCCCGGGCAGCAGGGTGATCAGCAGGAAGCTGGCCCATTCGTCGGCGTTGATGCGCACCGTGCCCACCAGCTCCTTGGGCGTATCGGCCTCGCGGGCGATCTCGTCGGCGGCCTCTTCCATCTGCTCGGCCAGCGCGAACACCCGTTGCCCCAGTTCGGTGGGAATGCAGCCGGTGGACGTGCGCTCCACCACCTTGCCGCCCAGGCGCTCTTCCAGCGCATCCAGCCGGCGCGACAGCGTGGCCGTGCTCATCCGTGCGGCCTTGGCGGCTTCGCGCAGGGTGCCGCCGCGCACAACGGCCAGCAGCACCATCAAGTTGTCCCAAGGAAAGTGTTTCATATATGAAACGGCCGCCTACGATATTGGGGGTTTTTCACCATTTTTGAAA
>NZ_QAIW01000135.1:0-2654 GCF_003061285.1 Stenotrophomonas sp. HMWF003
CCCCTGGGGGCTCGTGGGCGCCATGGATGGCGCCCACGAGCCCCCAGGGGTGAAGGCGCATTGCTCGCGAGGCACTGCCTCGCATGCGACTGAACGCCCAGCCGCCAGCGGCTGGGCCGGGCCGCGGAGCGGGGTTCACGGCGTGTCCCGGCAGGGGGTAAGCCTGCCAGCCCGCACGAAACCGCAAACAGCAAGGAAACCAGCTCTGCGCTTTTGCCCTGCGCTTTAACGCTTCGAAAAAAACCACCACCCACAAAAAAACCCGACCGAAGCCGGGTTTTTTCGTTGAAGCGAATCACCCCGCCATCGCCGAAGCGACGGCGTAGTGGATCAGGCCAGACCGGCCTGCTTCATCACTTCGGCGGCGTAGTCTTCCACCACCTTCTCGATGCCTTCGCCAACGGCCAGACGCTTGAAGCCCACCACGTCCGCGCCGGCAGCCTTCAGCACCTGCTCGACCGACTGGTTGGTGTCCAGCACGTACGGCTGGCCGTACAGCGTCACTTCGTTCACGATCTTGGCGATCTTGCCGCTGATGATCTTTTCCAGGATGTCGGCCGGCTTGGCCTTGTCCTTGTCGGTCATCTTGGCCAGCTCGATTTCCTTCTCCTTCGCAACGAACTCGGCCGGCACATCGGCCGCCTTGTTGTGCGGCGGGTTCATCGCAGCCACGTGCATGGCCAGGCCACGGGCCAGCTCGGCGTCGCCGCCAGCCAGTTCAACCAGCACGCCGATGCGGCCGCCGTGCACGTAGGCAGCGACGTTGTTGGTCGATTCCAGACGCACGATGCGACGCACGTCGACCTTCTCGCCGACCTTGGCAATCACCGCGGCGCGGGCTTCTTCGATCGTCTCGCCGGTCGGCAGCTTGGCCGCCTTCAGCGCGTCGATGTCGGCAGCACCCGAGCTCAGCGCGGTGGCGCCGACAGCCTTGGTGAAGTCCAGGAAGTTGCTGTCCTTGGCGACGAAGTCGGTTTCCGAGTTCACTTCCACCAGCACGGCGTTGTTGCCGTCCTGTGCAGCCACGATGATGCCTTCGGCAGCCACGCGGTCAGCCTTCTTGTCGGCCTTGGCCAGGCCGGACTTGCGCAGCCATTCGGCCGAGGCGTCGATGTTGCCGCCGTTTTCGACGAGTGCCTTCTTGCACTCCATCATGCCGGCGCCAGTGCGCTCGCGCAGTTCCTTGACCAGGGAAGCAGTGATTTCCACGGGATTTCCTCACGAAAGAAAGGGGTTGGGCCGGCATGGTGGCCGGCCCGTGTGACAGTGTCCTGTCGTCGCGCCATCGGCAGCGGACAGGAACGGTGGGCGCGTGGCGCCCACCGTGGGCCTGGATCAGGCCTGGGCTTCGCCAGCAGCCGAAGCGTCGGCGGCCGGAGCGGCAGCCTTCTTGGCCGGAGCGCGACGGGCCGGCTTGGCTTCTTCGCCAGCAGCGGCTTCGCTGAACTCTTCTTCGCGGACGGTGGCAGCGTGCGGCGCAGCAGCCTTGCCTTCCAGCACGGCGTCGGCAGCGGCGCGGGCGTACAGCTGCACGGCACGGATGGCGTCGTCGTTGCCCGGGATCGCGTAGTCGACCAGTTCCGGGTTGTAGTTGGTATCAACCACGGCGATCACCGGGATGCCGAGCTTCTTGGCTTCCTTGATGGCGATGTCTTCGTGGCCGATATCGATGACGAAGATCGCGTCCGGCAGACGGTTCATGTCCTTGATGCCGCCCAGCGAGGCTTCCAGCTTGTCGCGCTCGCGACGCAGGCCCAGCACTTCGTGCTTGACCAGCTTGTCGAAGCTGCCGTCGGTTTCGCCGGCTTCCAGTTCCTTCAGGCGGGCAACCGACTGCTTCACGGTACGGAAGTTGGTCAGGGTGCCGCCCAGCCAACGCTGGTTCATGAAGGGCATGCCGCAACGCTCGGCTTCTTCACGGATCGACTCGCGGGCGCTGCGCTTGGTGCCCAGGAACAGGATGGTGCCGCGCTTCTGCGCAACGCTGGAAATGAAGTTCATCGCGTCATTGAAGAGCGGAACGGTCTTTTCCAGGTTGATGATGTGGATCTTGCCGCGGGCGCCGAAGATGTACTGGCCCATCTTGGGGTTCCAGTAACGGGTCTGGTGGCCGAAGTGGACGCCGGCTTCCAGCATCTGACGCATGGTGACCTGAGGCATTGCAGTAACTCCTGATAGGGAACCGGCCGCCACGGGTGATAGAGGGCGGTCCGCCGTGAGGCGGGGGGTTCCGGGGTTTGGCTTCCCTGTCGCTTCCGTGACCGAACTCCTTGCGGAGCACCCCGGCACGGATATGGGCGGCAGGTGTGAATTCACCGGTGACGTCCGGTGTTGACGTATTCCCGCGCCAAGGCGGCAGGGATCCGGTCGATTATAGCCCGGTGCCGGGGGCAGGCGCAATCACGGCGGGAAGCGGGGCTTCGGCCGCATCGTTGAGCCGGGCCCGGAACTGGCCGCCGACGTAGCCATCCGGTCGCGGTGGGATGTCCCAGCGGCGGGCGCTGCGCGGCAGGACGTAGCCAGCCAGGCCGTCGATCAGCGCTTGGCGGCGCCCCTGGGCATCCACGAACACCAGGTCGGCCAAGCCGGCATGGCCGTCGCCGTCATTATAGAGGTGCAGGCGCGGGGTCGACGGGCCGCCCTCGGTGCCGACC
>NZ_QAIW01000136.1:0-9016 GCF_003061285.1 Stenotrophomonas sp. HMWF003
ATCGGCGCGCTGCCGGAAGTGGATGCCACCCTGACCAACCTCGATGGTCGCGAGCAGTCGGCCCGTGCCGGCGGCAAGCTGCCGGGCGAGGCGCGCGAAGGCTGGCGTGTGCTGCGTGCACTGGGCGGCGAGCTGGCCCTGGCCGGTTTCGAGTTCATCGACCTGGCCGGCCTGCGTGCCAGCCTGGCCCCGGTCAGCGTCACCGTGTCGACCTCGGCCGCAACGCCGCTGGCAGGCGAGGGGCTGGAAGTGACCTCGACCGCCGCGATCTACCGCACCGATGCGGTGGTCCGTCGCGCCCAGGCGCTGCAGTCGCATCCGCTCAACACCGCGCCGCGCATCGTGCTCAACACCGCCGATGCCGCCCGCCTGCAGTTGGCCGAAGGGCAGATGGCCAAGGTCGGCACCGATGCCGGCCGCGCCACCCTGCCGGTGGTGGTCGACGCCCGCGTCGCCGCGGGTTCGGTCTGGATTGAATCGGGCCACGGTGCAACCGCACCGCTGGGTGCCGCTCGCGTAACGGTGGTGGCTGCATGAACGAATTGCTGTTGAACGCGGTCGATCCGCTGCACCAGTGGCTGCTGTCACTGGGCGACATCGGCGCGCTGCTCTGGATCATCCTGAAGATCCTGGTGATCGCCATGCCGGTGATCATCTCGGTGGCGTTCTTCGTGGTCTGGGAACGCAAGCTGATCGGCTGGATGCATGTCCGCCATGGTCCGATGTATGTCGGCATGGGCATCTTCCAGGCCTTCGCCGACGTCTTCAAACTGCTGTTCAAGGAAATCATCCAGCCGGCCAGCTCGCACAAGGCGATGTTCATCCTTGCGCCGCTGATCACGCTGGGCCCGGCCTTCGCGGCCTGGTCGGTGATTCCCTTCGACGCCAAGATCGTGCTGTCCAACGCCAACGCCGGCCTGCTGTACCTGCTGGCGATGACCTCGCTGGGTGTGTACGGCATCATCCTGGCGGGCTGGGCCTCCAACTCCAAGTACGCCTTCCTGGGTGCGATGCGCGCCTCGGCGCAGATGATCAGCTACGAAATCGCGATGGGCTTTGCCCTGGTCGGCGTGATGATCGCCTCGGGCAGCTTGAACCTGAGCAACATCGTGATGGCCCAGGCCGGCAGCTCCGGCTTCTTCGACTGGTTCCTGCTGCCGCTGTTCCCGTTGTTCATCGTGTACTGGGTGTCCGGCGTGGCCGAAACCAACCGCGCGCCGTTCGACGTGGTGGAAGGTGAATCGGAAATCGTGGCCGGCCACATGGTCGAATACTCCGGCGGTGCGTTCGCGCTGTTCTTCCTGGCCGAATACGCCAACATGATCCTGATCAGCTTCCTGATCTCGATCTTCTTCCTAGGTGGCTGGCTGAGCCCGATCCAGGGCTGGGTCAACGCGGATATCTCGCCGTGGATCGACTGGCTGTGGAAGGGTGGTTGGCCGTGGCTGCTGCTGAAGGTGTTCTTCTTCGCCAGCGCCTACATCTGGTTCCGTGCCAGCTTCCCGCGCTTCCGTTATGACCAGATCATGCGTCTGGGCTGGAAGGTCTTCATTCCCCTCACCATCTTCTGGATCGCAGTGACGGCGGTGATGGTGTTCTACGGCGTGATCCAGAAGGGCGTCTAAGTGATGAATCGAATTACCCATTACTTCAAAAGCCTGCTGCTGCTCGAGCTGCTCGGGGGTCTGTGGTTGACCCTGAAGTACGCCTTCAAGCCCAAGTACACGCTGATGTACCCGATGGAGAAGTTCCCGCAGTCGCCGCGTTTCCGTGGCCTGCACGCGCTGCGTCGCTACCCCAACGGGGAAGAGCGCTGCATCGCCTGCAAGCTGTGCGAAGCGGTGTGCCCGGCACTGGCCATCACCATCGATTCGGCCAAGCGCGAGGACGGCAGCCGCCGTACCACCCGTTACGACATCGATCTGTTCAAGTGCATCTTCTGCGGCTTCTGTGAAGAAAGCTGCCCGGTGGACTCGATCGTCGAGACCCACATCCTCGAGTACCACTTCGAGAATCGTGGCGAGAACATCGTTACCAAGCCGCAGCTGCTGGCCATCGGGGATCGGCTTGAAGCCGAGATCGCCGAGCGTCGCGCCGCCGATGCCGCTTTCCGCTGAGGTCGAATGATGGATTGGGTAAATATCAGTTTCTGGGTCTTCTCCATCGTGGCGGGCATCTCCGCCGCGGCGGTGATCAGCGTGCGCAATCCGGTCTATGCCGTGTTGTGCCTGATCCTGACCTTCTTCTCCGTGGCCTGCATCTGGATCCTGGTCGGCGCTGAGTTCCTCGGCGTGGCCCTGGTGCTGGTGTACGTAGGCGCGGTCATGGTGTTGTTCCTGTTCGTGGTGATGATGCTCGACATCGATGCCACCAACCTGCGCGAAGGCTGGGTGCGTTACCTGCCGATCGGCCTGGTGGTCGCGGTCACCATGCTGGTGCAGATGCTGGTGCTGATCGGGGTGAAGGGCAGGGCGGTCAACCCGTTCCCGGCCGACAACGCCGCCGCACTGGCCGCCGACAGCTCCAACATCACCTGGCTGGCCCGCAGCCTGTTCACCGAGTACCTGCTGCCGTTCGAGTTCGCCGCCGTCATCCTGACCGTGGCCGTGGTTGCCGCCGTGATGCTGACCCTGCGTCGCCGCACCGGCCTGAAGACCCAGAACCCGACCGAGCAGACCATGGTCAAGGGCAGCGACCGCCTGCGCATCGTCAAGATGGATGCCGAAAAGCCGTTGGTCCACACCAACACCAAGCCGTCCAGCGACGAGGAGGCAACGCCATGATCACCCTCGGCCATATCCTGGCGCTGGGCGCGCTGCTGTTCTGCATCAGCCTCGCCGGCATCTTCCTCAACCGCAAGAACATCATCGTGCTGCTGATGTCGGTCGAGCTGATGCTGCTGTCGGTCAACATCAATTTCGTCGGGTTCTCGCGGGAACTGGGTGATACGGCCGGACAGCTGTTCGTCTTCTTCATCCTGACCGTGGCCGCGGCCGAGGCCGCCATCGGCCTCGCGATCCTGGTAACCCTGTTCCGTAATCGCCGCACCATCAATGTCGGCGAAGTCGACTCGCTGAAGGGCTGATCCGTAGATGGAAATCACTCTCTCCAAGAGTCTGTTGATCGCAGTGGTGCTCGCACCGCTGATCGGCAGCATCATCGCTGGCCTGTTCGGTCGGCAGGTCGGTCGCATCGGCGCACAGACGGTCACCATCCTGGGCGTCGGCGCCAGCTGCCTCATGTCCAGCTACGTGCTGTACATGCTGCTGTGGGGCGGCGCGCAGCCGTACAACGAGAACATCTATACGTTCTTCGAAGTCGGCCAGTACTCGGCGCATGTCGGTTTCATGATCGACAAGCTGACGGCCATGATGATGGTCGTGGTGACCTTCGTGTCGTTCCTGGTGCACGTGTACACCATCGGCTACATGCAGGATGACCCGGGCTACCAGCGGTTCTTCAGCTACATCTCGCTGTTCACCTTCTCCATGCTCACCCTGGTGATGAGCAACAACTTCCTGCAGCTGTTCTTCGGCTGGGAAGCGGTGGGCCTGGTGTCGTACCTGCTGATCGGTTTCTGGTTCAAGCGCCCGACCGCGATCTTCGCCAACATGAAGGCGTTCCTGGTCAACCGCGTGGGTGACTTCGGCTTCATCCTGGGCATCGCCGGCGTGCTGTGGGTGTTCGGCTCGCTGGACTACGCCACCGTGTTCGCCAATGCGCCGATCCTGGGCAGCCCGCAGGCACAGATGCAGATCTGGTCCGGCGCGATCACCCTGTTCGGCACCTCGTACCAGGTGCTGGACGCCCCGGTGATCTGGTCGATTGCCACCATCATCTGCATCTGCCTGTTCATCGGTGCAATGGGCAAGTCGGCCCAGGTGCCGCTGCACGTGTGGCTGCCGGACTCGATGGAAGGCCCGACCCCGATCTCGGCGCTGATCCACGCCGCGACCATGGTGACCGCGGGTATCTTCATGGTCACCCGCATGTCGCCGCTGTTCGAGCTGTCGCAGACCGCGCTGAACTTCGTGCTGTTCATCGGTGCCACCACCGCGTTCTTCACCGGCCTGATCGGCATCGTGCAGAACGACATCAAGCGCGTCGTCGCGTACTCCACGCTGTCCCAGCTGGGCTACATGACCGTGGCGCTGGGTGTGTCGGCCTATTCGGCCGCCGTGTTCCACCTGATGACCCACGCCTTCTTCAAGGCGCTGCTGTTCCTGGGTGCCGGCTCGGTCATCATCGCGATGCACCACGAGCAGGACATGCGCAAGATGGGCGGCCTGCGCAAGTACATGCCGATCACCTTCGTGACCATGTGGATCGGTACGCTGGCCCTGGTCGGCACCCCGTTCTTCTCCGGCTTCTACTCCAAGGACACCATCATCGAGGCGGCGCAGCACCACGCGCACGTGTCGCATAGCTGGGTGGCCACCTACGGGTACTGGGCCGTGCTGGGCGGTGTCATCGTGACCAGCTTCTACAGCTTCCGCCTGCTGTTCCTGACCTTCCATGGCAAGGAACGCTTCCGCGACGCGCATGACGATCACGCCCACGCGCACGGCCATGACGATCACCATGCCGACGCGCATGCGGTCGACGCCCATGCCGCCGATGCCCACCACGGCGACGCGCACCATGATGACCACGGCCATGGCCACGGTCCGCATGAGCCGCACGAAACCCCGTGGGTGGTGACGCTGCCGCTGATCCTGCTGGCGATCCCCTCGATCGTGATCGGCTTCTTCGGTATCGGTCCGATGCTGTACGGCACGGACTGGAAGGGCGCGCATGCCGAGCACGCGATCCCGGGCCAGGTGCATTCGTTCTTCACCGGCATCGTGGACTTCTACAACCCGTCCCGTGACACCATCGGTGCGCTGGCCGAAGAGTTCCATGGTCCGGTCGCGTTCGCGCTGCACGGCATGATGGCCCCGGCCTTCTTCCTGACCGTGGCCGGCTTCCTGCTGGCGGTGCTGTTCTACCTGTGGAAGCCGGAGCTGGCGGGCAAGGCCCGTTCGACCTTCGCGCCGCTGGTATCGGTGCTGGAGAACAAGTACGGCTTCGACAAGCTGTGGATCGGCGGTTTCGCCGGTGGCGGCATCAAGCTGGGTAAGGTTTCGCGCGCGATCGACACGAATATCGTCGATGGTGTGGTGGTCAACGGTTCGGCTCGCCTGATCGATCTGGCGGCCAACCTGCTGCGTCGCACCCAATCCGGTTTCCTCTATCACTACGCCTTCGCGATGATCATCGGCCTGATTGCCCTTCTGGGCGTCCTGATGCATTACCTGCGTTGATGACCTGTACGGAATAAGAAGACGTGTCGAACTGGCCCCTACTCAGTGTTCTCATCTGGCTGCCGATCCTCGGCGGTGCCTTGATCCTTGCCATCCGTGACGCCCAAACCGCCCGCTGGGCGTCGCTGGGCGTGGCGGTGCTGACCTTCGTGGCCAGCCTGTCGCTGCTCAGCGGCTACGACGTGGGGAACGACGCGCTGCAGTTCGTCGAAACCCGCGCCTGGATCCCCGCCTACAAGATCGGCTACAACCTGGGCGTGGACGGCATCGCGATCGCGCTGATCCTGCTGACCACCCTGGTGTCGGTGCTGGCCCTGATCGGCGCCTGGAGCGCCATCGACAAGCGCGTCAACCAGTACGTGGCGGCCTTCCTGATCCTGGAAGGCGTCACCGTCGGCATCTTCGCTGCCACCGACGCGATGCTGTTCTACGTGTTCTTCGAAGCCATGCTGATCCCGATGTTCCTGATCATCGGTGTCTGGGGTGGTCCGCGTCGCATCTACGCCGCACTGAAGTTCTTCCTGTACACCTTCCTCGGCTCGGTGCTGATGCTGGTGGCCCTGATCTACCTGTACCTGAAGGGCGGCAGCTTCCAGCTGGCCGACCTGTACCAGCTGCAGCTGTCGGGCAAGGAACAGACCTGGATCTTCTTCGCCTTCCTGATCGCCTTCGCGGTCAAGGTGCCGATGTTCCCGGTGCACACCTGGCTGCCCGACGCGCACGTGGAAGCGCCGACCGCCGGTTCGGTGATCCTGGCGGCCATCGCGCTTAAGATCGGTGGCTACGGCTTCCTGCGCTTCAACCTGCCGATCGTCCCGGACGCGTCGCAGGAATGGGCGTGGCTGGTGATCACCCTGTCCCTGATCGCTGTGATCTACGTCGGCCTGGTCGCCCTGGTGCAGGACGACATGAAGAAGCTGATCGCCTATTCGTCGATCGCGCACATGGGTTTTGTCACCCTGGGTACCTTCATCGCGCTGTGGCTGGTTCGTGATGCCGGCAACCCGGACGCGGCCCGCCTGGGCCTGCAGGGTGCGATGGTGCAGATGGTGTCGCACGGCTTCGTGTCCGGTGCGATGTTCTCCTGCGTCGGCGTGCTCTACGACCGCATGCATTCCCGCCGCATCGCCGATTACGGCGGCGTGGTCAACGTGATGCCGTGGTTTGCCACCTTCGCCATGCTGTTCTTCATGGCCAATGCCGGCCTGCCGGGTACCAGCGGTTTCGTCGGTGAGTTCATGATCATCATGGCCAGCTTCCAGCGCAATCCGTGGCTGGCACTGGGTGCGGCAAGCACCCTGGTGATCACGGCGGCCTATACGTTGTGGCTGTACAAGCGCGTGTTCTTCGGTGAAGTGGCCAATGCCCATGTCGCCGAACTGAAGGACATCAACGGTCGCGAATGGCTGGTGTTGGGTGTATTTGCCGTGGGCACGCTTGCCCTGGGCCTGTACCCCAAGCCGCTGACCGACCTGATGGAGCCCTCGATCGCGAAGCTGGCGATGCAGATCGCATCCAGCAAGCTGCTGTAATCGGGCCGTCGAGAGTATTGATTCCAGGATTTGATGATGACCACCTCGCCGCTGTTGCCGTTGACCGCCGCCGACCTGCCGCCGCTCGCTCCCGAGCTGGTGCTGATTGGTAGTGCGTTCGCCCTGTTGATCCTGGATCTGTTCATCAGTGAGAAGAACAAGATCTGGACCCACCTGCTGTCGGTCGCCGCGCTGGCCGCGGTGCTGTTCATGCTCGCCACCGGAGTGGGCGGGCAGGGCGAGGTCTTCCACGGCATGTTCGTCCGCGATACCGCGGCGGACGTGATGAAGACCGTGATCGTGCTGTGCAGTGGCCTGACCCTGATCTACGGCTGGAGCTACCTGCGCGAGCGCAAGCTCTACCAGGGCGAGATCCCGGTGCTGATCCTGTTCGGCACCGCCGGCATGATGATCCTGGTGTCGGCCGGCAGCCTGCTGATGGTGTACCTGGGCCTGGAACTGCTGGCCCTGTGTTCGTACGCACTGGTGGCCAGCAACCGTGAGAATGGCTTGGCCTCCGAGGCGGCGATGAAGTACATCGTGCTGGGTTCGCTGGCCTCGGGCCTGCTGCTGTACGGCATGTCGCTGATCTACGGCGCGACCGGTTCGCTGCACCTGGACGCGATCCACGCCGCCATTCCGCATTCGGAAGAGCGCGTGCTGCTGCTGACCGGCGCGGTGTTCATGATTGCCGGTGTGGCCTTCAAGCTGGGCGCGGCACCGTTCCACATGTGGCTGCCCGACGTGTACCAGGGCGCACCGGCGCCGATCGCGCTGTTCATCAGCTCGGCACCGAAGCTGGCCGCGTTCGGCATGGCCTATCGCCTGCTGGAAGTGGGCGTGGGCCCGCTGTCGGACGAGTGGAAGTACCTGATTGGCGGTCTGGCGGCCCTGTCGCTGGTGATCGGCAACCTGATGGCGATCGCGCAGACCAACCTGAAGCGCATGCTGGCCTACTCGACCGTGTCGCACATCGGCTTCCTGCTGCTCGGCATTGCCGGCGGTGGCGAGCAGGGTTACGCGGCGGCGCTGTTCTACGCCCTGAGCTACGCGATCATGTCGACCGCCGGCTTCGGCGCGATCATCGCGCTGTCGCGCAGCGGCTTTGAAGCCGAGAACATCGACGACTTCAAGGGGCTGAACGCCCGCAACCCGTGGATGGCCGGCCTGGTGCTGTGCATCATGGCGTCGATGGCCGGTATCCCGCCGTTCCTGGGCTTCTGGACCAAGCTGGCCGTGCTGGGCGCGGCGATCAATGGCGGCATGCTGTGGTTGGCGATCCTCGGCGTGCTGTGCGCGGTGGTCGGTTGCTTCTACTACCTGCGCGTGATCAAGGTGATGTACTTCGATGAGCCGGTGGGCGAGCCGCTGCCGGCCAACAACGACCGCGTGCTGGGCGTGGTGCTGGGCGTGAATGCCTTGGCACTGCTGGCCCTGGGCCTGTCGTGGAACCCGATCATGGTGTGGTGCCAGCAGGCATTTGCACATCTTGCGTAAAAAACGATACAAAACTGCGCAAATCGTGTAATATTCGTTTCCTGAGTTGTTGCTGCAGCGGTTTCGCCAGAACATCGTTGCAACGTACCCACCATTGGTTGGTACACCGGCTCATCCGCTTCTGCTGCGGGGTGGAGCAGTCTGGCAGCTCGTCGGGCTCATAACCCGAAGGTCGCAGGTTCAAATCCTGCCCCCGCTACCATATAGCTCCGGTGCAAGCCGGAGACAGTGGACGAATCAAGCGACGCCGGCAACGGGGTCGCTTTTTTCGTTGCAGGCTCGGTAGAGCCGACCGTTGGTCGGCTAACCTTCCAGGACGCGATGTACCAAGTTTCACCAAGGGGTTGCACGGGGATGAAAACTCCCTTACAATTCCGCTTCTGCTGCGGGGTGGAGCAGTCTGGCAGCTCGTCGGGCTCATAACCCGAAGGTCGCAGGTTCAAATCCTGCCCCCGCTACCACAGAAAATCTGCAGTGCAGATGCAGTAGACGAAAAAGCGATTCCGGAAACGGGGTCGCTTTTTTCGTTGTGGGGGGTGGTTTGTTTTTCTCGAGGCAAGGGCAAGGGCTGAAGCCAGATCAAGATCAAGATCAAGATCAAGATCAAATTCGGTGTGCCGGCATCGGGGAGGGCGTTGGCATGGGTGGGCCCGCGGGGCACGCTGCAAGTACGTCCTTGTAAGC
>NZ_QAIW01000137.1:0-3014 GCF_003061285.1 Stenotrophomonas sp. HMWF003
CCCGCCGCATCGCGGTGTCGGTGGCGCTGATCGCGCTGGTGGCCATCGGCATCTACAGCGGCTGGATCAAACCCCACGGCATCGGCGGTTGACCGCGTTCCACTGACGCCGCACCTGGACAGGTGCGGCCGGTGTCACCCCGACGCTACAGCACGTAGACGAACAGGAACAGCATCAGCCACACCACGTCGACGAAGTGCCAGTACCAGGCCGCCGCTTCGAAGCCGAAGTGGTTGTCGCGGGTGAAGTGGCCCTTGGCCGAGCGCAGCCACATCACGCCCAGCATGATGGTGCCCAGCAGCACGTGCGCGCCGTGGAAGCCGGTGAGCATGAAGAACGTGGAGCCGTAGATGCCCGAGCCCAGGGTGAGGTTGAGTTCCTTGTAGGCGTGGATGTATTCCTCGGCCTGCAGGGTCAGGAAGAACAGGCCCAGCACCACGGTCAGGCCCAGCCAGACCAGCAGCTGGCGGCGGTTGCCGGCCTTGAGCGCGTGGTGGGCGATGGTGAGGGTGACGCCGGAGGTGAGCAGGATCAGCGTGTTGATCAGCGGCAGGCCCCAGGCCGGAATGGTCTGGAAGTGCCCCCCGATACTGCCAGGGCCATTGGTAGGCCACGCAGCGGAATAACCGTCCCACAGCAGTTCGTTGGTCATCACCCCGTCGCCCTCGCCGCCCAGCCACGGCAGGCCCAGGTTGCGGGTGTAGAACAGCGCGCCGAAGAATGCGCCGAAGAACATCACTTCGGAAAAGATGAACCACACCATGCCCATGCGGAACGAACCGTCCACCTGGCGGTTGTAGTTGCCGGCCTGCGACTCGCGCACCACGTCGCTGAACCACCAGAACAGGGTGAGCACCAGCATCGCGATGCCGGCGTAGAAGGTCCACTTGCCCCAGCCCGAATCATTGAGCCAGCTGGCCACGCCCACCATGGTCACCATCATCGCGATGGAACCGATGAACGGCCATTTGCTGTGCGTGGGCACGAAGTACACGTTGGCATCGGGGCTTTGCTGGGCCATGGTCTTGGGGTCCGGTGCGTATCTAGGGAGCAGCGTGTGCGTTGGCTGTTGCCGCCACGGCGGCAGGCAGCTGCGCCGACAACGCGTCGTTCTTGTAGAAGGTGTAGGACAGCGTGATGGTCTTGATGTTGGCCGGCAGGTCCGGGTCGACGATGAAGCGCACCGGCATGTCGCGCTTTTCGCCGGCCTGCAGGGTCTGCGCGGTGAAGCAGAAGCATTCGGTCTTGCTGAAGTAGCCCGACGCCTTGGCCGGTGCGACCGACGGCACCGCGCTGCCCACCAGCGCGCGGTCGCTGTCGTTGCGGGCGTAATACAGCGCCTCGTTGAGCTCGCCCGGCACCACGTCCATGGTCAGCTGTTCGGGATGGAACGCCCACGGCAGCTTGGAATTGACCCCGCCGTCGAACTCCACCCGCACGGTGCGCTTGCCCGGCGTGGTGACGCCCGCCGCCGCCGCGCCGGGACCACGTTCCAGGCGTACGCCGAACACCTTCTCGCAGGCGATGCGGTACAGCGGCACCAGCGAGAAGGTCAGCACGAACACGGCCAACGCCACCCCGATCAGGCGGGGCAGGCCCGCCGTGCGTGCGGGAACGGCGGGGCCGGTGTCGCTCATCGCCCGATCACTCCGGTCAGGATGAAACCGACGTACACCGCCACCGCCACCAGCCCGATCTTCCAGGCAGTGCGGTGCGCGCGGCGGCGCTGCAGGTCTTGAATGTCCACGTTGTCCGGTGCGTTGGCCATGGTCGCCTCAGTGGGTGATGTCGTCATGGGCCAGGTCGCCCGGGCGGATCACCGGCGGCGTGGTGAAGGTGTGCGCCGGTGCCGGCGACGGCAGCGTCCATTCCAGCCCGCGCGCGCCTTCCCAGACCCGGTCGGTGGCCTTTTCGCCGTGACGCAGCGAGTGCAGCAGGATCGCGGCCATCATGAAGGGCGTGGCGAACATGCCGAACGCACCGATCGAGCTGATCAGGTTCCAGTCGGCGAACGCCACGCTGTAATCGGGGATGCGGCGCGGCATGCCGGCCAGGCCCAGGAAGTGCTGCGGGAAGAACAGCAGGTTCACGAACACGATGGACCACCAGAAGTGGAACTTGGCCCACTTCTCGCTGTACATCCGCCCGGTCCACTTCGGCCACCAGTAGTACACCGCGGCGATCAGCGCGAACACCGCGCCGGTGACCAGCACGTAGTGGAAGTGCGCCACCACGAAGTAGGTGTCGTGGTACTGGAAGTCGGCCACCACGATGGCCAGCATCAGCCCGGAGAAACCGCCGATGGTGAACAGGATCACGAACGCCACCGCCCACAGCATCGGGGCCTCGAACGTGAGCGAACCGCGCCACATGGTGCTCACCCAGTTGAACACCTTCACCCCGGTCGGGATGGAGATCAGCATGGTGGCGAACATGAAGTAGATTTCGCCGCCCAGCGGCATGCCCACGGTGAACATGTGGTGGGCCCAGACGATGAAGGACAGGAAGGCAATCGCCGCCACCGCGTAGACCATGGCCTGGTAGCCGAACAGCGGCTTGCGGCTGAAGGTGGGGATGATTTCACTGACCACGCCGAACGCCGGCAGGATCATGATGTACACCTCCGGGTGCCCGAAGAACCAGAAGATGTGCTGGAACATCACCGGGTCGCCGCCGCCGGCCGCGTTGAAGAAGCTGGTGCCGAAGAACTTGTCGGTGAGCAGCATGGTCACCGCACCGGCCAGCACCGGCATCACCGCGATCAGCAGGAAGGCGGTGATCAGCCAGGCCCAGCAGAAGATCGGCATTTTCAGCAGGTCGATGCCGGGCGCGCGCATGTTGAGCACGGTGGCGATGATGTTGATCGCGCCCATGATCGAACTGATGCCGGCCACGTGGATGGCGAACACGCTGAAGGCCACGTTGTAGCCACCCTGCAGCGACAGCGGCGGGTACAGCGTCCAGCCACCGGCCGGCGCCCCACCGGGCAGGAACAGGGTGACCAGGAGCAGGCT
>NZ_QAIW01000138.1:0-1648 GCF_003061285.1 Stenotrophomonas sp. HMWF003
ATGACCGGGAGCGCCTCGATGCGGCTGCATGCTCAACGCTGGACTGTTCTGCCCGCGCCCCGCCATCTGGCCCGCGCCCTGCTCTTCCCCGCCCTGGCGCTGGCCGCCAGCGGCCTCGCCCAGAACCTGCCGCCGCGCAGCCAGTGGCAGGCCAGCAGTTCTTCGCAGCAGGTGCCGGCGATGGCAGTGAGCCACCTGATCGACGGCGACCCGAAGACGGTCACCGGCGGCGCCTTCAGCCCGGGCCACTGGTTCCAGGTGGATCTGGGCGCCCCCGCCCAGCTGGGCGGCGCGCGGATCACCTGGGATGTCTCCAACCCGGAGGGCTACACGCTGCAGACCTCACTGGACGGCACGCAGTGGCAGCCCGCCTACACCATGCGCGATTCATTGGGCGGGATCGAAACGCTGTTCTTCGCGCCCCGCCAGGCCCGTTACCTGCGCCTGGCCAGCCCGGACAAAACCTCCGACTGGGGCGTCTCGATCTTCGAGCTGGAGCCGCTGGATACCACGGCGGCGGCACGCGTGGTCGGGCTCGATCCGGGCCAGGCGGCGTCGCTCTGGCAGGGCGGCGCCAGCGTTGCCATGCCCGCACACGCCAGCGGCGAATCGCAGCTGGAGATCACCCTGCCGCGCCCCCAGCCCACCACCGGCCTGGCCATCGACTGGGCCGGCGGCCACGGCGCCGCCCGCCTGCAGGCCCAGGACGCCAACGGCCGCTGGCTCGACCTGGCCGTTGACCCGCAGGCCGGCAGCCGTACCCAGAGCTGGTTGGCCGGCAACGCACCGGTGACCGCGAAGGCACTGCGCCTGACCGTGGCCGGCAATGCCCCGCGGATCGCGCGGCTGCGCCTGCTCGGCCCGGCCGCGGTGATGACCCCGATGAAGCGCTACCAGGTCGCCGCCAGCGGCGCACAACGCGCCTTGTTCCCGGCGTCCCTGCACCTGCAGCAGACCTACTGGACCGCCGTGGGCGTGCACGCCGGCCGGCAGAAATCGATCTTCGACGAGTACGGCAACCTTGAAGCGTTCAAGGGCGCACCGCTGGTCCAACCGATCTGGCGCAACGCCGATGGCACCGCGGCCGGCGCCGCCGCAGCGCAGGTAAAACACGCACTGCGCGATGGCTGGAAACCGATGCCGTCGGCCACCTGGTCGCCGCAACCCGGGCTGGAACTGCAGAGCGAAACCTTTGCCATCGAGCGCGACGGCCAACCGGTCACGTTCGTGCGCCACCGGCTGCGCAATACCGGCAGCACGCCGGTGGCGGGCACGCTGACGCTGGCGGTACGCCCGATGCAGATGAATCCGCCGTGGCAGAACGGCGGCCTGTCGCCGATCCGCAAGGTGGCCATCGAGGGCCAGGCGGTGCGCATCAACGGGCGACCGCTGCTGCAGTCGCTGACCCCGGTCGATGCCGCCGGTGCGGCCCCGTTCGGCCCCGAAGGCAGCAGCGAGATCACCACGGCCATCGCCAGCGGCACGCTTCCGGCCGCCCAGCACGCCGACGATGCCGATGGCCTGGCTGCCGCCGCGCTCGCCTATCGCGTGCACCTTGCGCCTGGCGCGAGCCGCTCCGTGGTGCTGGCGTTCCCGCTGGGCACTGCGGCCACCGCCGCCGACGGCAGCCTGCCCGATGCACCCGCAC
>NZ_QAIW01000139.1:0-15254 GCF_003061285.1 Stenotrophomonas sp. HMWF003
TGCCGACACCGCGCACATCCGCAGCGAGGACTGGCGCGTGGCGCCCCTGCCCGACGCGCTGCAGGATCGCCGCGTGGAGATCACCGGGCCGACCGACCCGAAGATGGTCATCAACGCGCTGAACTCCGGCGCCAAGGTCTTCATGGCCGATTTCGAGGATTCCACCGCCCCGGCCTGGGCCAACCTGCTGGCCGGCCAGCAGGCGCTGATCGGCGCGGTGCGCGGCGACCTCACCCATACCGGCCCGTCGGTGGAGGGCAAGCCCGGCAAGCAGTACACGCTGCGCCCGTTCAACGAACAGGCGGTGCTGATCGTGCGGCCGCGCGGCTGGCACCTGGACGAAAAGCATGTGCGCATCGACGGCCAGGCCATCGCCGGCGGCCTGTTCGACGCGGCCGTGTTCGCCTTCCACAACGCCCGCACGCTGATGTGCAAGCAGCGCGGCCCGTACTTCTACCTGCCCAAGCTGCAGTCGATGGAGGAAGCGGCGCTGTGGGAAACCGCGCTGTCGCACATCGAAGGCATGCTCGGCCTGCCGCATGGCCAGATCAAGGTCACCGTGCTGATCGAGACGCTGCCGGCCGCATTCGAAATGGATGAAATCCTGCACGCATTGCGCGACCGCATTGTCGGCCTCAACTGCGGTCGCTGGGACTACATCTTTTCCTACATCAAGACCTTCCGCCGGCACGCCGACAAGGTGCTGCCCGAGCGCGGCCAGGTGACCATGACCCAGCCGTTCCTGAAGGCCTATTCGGAACTGCTGATCCGCACCTGCCACCGCCGTGGCGCGCACGCCATGGGCGGCATGGCGGCGCAGATCCCGATCAACCACGATGCCGCCGCCAACGAACAGGCGATGGCGCGGGTGCGTGCCGACAAGCTGCGCGAAGTGACTGCCGGGCACGACGGCACCTGGGTGGCGCACCCGGCGCTGATCCCGATTGCCCAGGCGATCTTCGACGAACACATGCCCACGCCGAACCAGCACCACGTGCTGCGCAACGACGTGCAGGTGGACCGCAACGCGCTGATCGCCGCGCCCACCGGCACCATCACCCGCGCCGGCTTCGAGGGCAACGTGGAGGTCTGCGTGCGCTACCTGGCGGCCTGGCTGGACGGCAACGGCTGCGTGCCCATCCACCACCTGATGGAAGACGCGGCCACGGCCGAAATCAGCCGCAGCCAGCTGTGGCAGTGGCTGCATACCCCCGGCCAGCACCTCGACGACGGCACCGCCATCGACCTGGCGCTGCTCGATGCCACCCTGGCGCAGCTGCCCACCCGTCTCGGCGACACCGCCGCGCTGCCCGGCAGCGCCCGCCTGCCCGAGTCCATCGCGCTGCTGGCCGAGCTCAGCCGCCGCGACACCCTGACCGACTTCCTGACCCTGCCGGCCTACGACCGCCTCGCCTGATTCCGCCCCATCCACCCGCTGTTACCGCATCCGTTCCTTTTGGAGATTCGACATGAGCACCCTGCAGACCGCCGAACAGATCCAGCACGCTTGGAACACCGACCCGCGCTGGGCCGGGATCACCCGCAACTACACCGCCGCCGACGTGGTGCGCCTGCGCGGCACCGTGCACGTGGAGCATTCGCTGGCGCGGCTGGGTGCCGAAAAGCTGTGGACCTACCTGCAGGAAAAGGACTTCGTCAACGCGCTCGGCGCGCTGACCGGCAACCAGGCCATGCAGCAGGTGAAGGCTGGTTTGAATGCCATCTACCTGTCCGGCTGGCAGGTCGCCGCCGACGCCAACCTGGCCGGCCAGATGTACCCGGACCAGTCGCTGTACCCGGCCGACTCGGTGCCGGCGGTGGTCAAGCGCATCAACAACACGCTGCTGCGTGCCGACCAGCTGCACCACGCCGAAGGCAAGGACGACATCGACTTCCTGCAGCCGATCGTGGCCGACGCCGAGGCCGGCTTCGGGGGCGTGCTCAACGCCTTCGAGCTGATGAAGGCGATGATCGAAGCCGGCGCGGCCGGCGTGCACTTCGAAGACCAGCTGGCCTCGGTGAAGAAGTGCGGGCACATGGGCGGCAAGGTGCTGGTGCCCACCCGCGAGGCCATCGAGAAGCTCAACGCCGCGCGCCTGGCCGCCGACGTGATGGGCGTGCCCACCCTGCTGGTGGCGCGTACCGATGCCGAAGCCGCCGACCTGCTGACCAGCGACGTGGATGCCAACGACCAGCCGTTCACCACCGGCGAGCGGACCGTGGAAGGCTTCTACAAGACCCGCAACGGCCTGGACCAGGCGATCAGCCGCGGCTTGGCCTACGCCCCCTACGCCGACCTGATCTGGTGTGAAACCGGCAAGCCGGACCTGGAGTTCGCCCGCCAGTTCGCCGAAGCCATCCACGCCAAATTCCCGGGCAAGCTGCTGGCCTACAACTGTTCGCCCAGCTTCAACTGGAAGAAGAACCTCGACGACGCGACCATCGCGACTTTCCAGAAGGAAATTGCCAAGTACGGCTACAAGTTCCAGTTCATCACCCTGGCCGGTTTCCACGCCCTGAACTACTCCATGTTCAACCTGGCCCACGGCTACGCCCGCCGCCAGATGAGCGCCTTCGTGGAGCTGCAGGAGGCCGAGTTCGCCGCCGCCGACCGCGGCTTCACGGCGGTCAAGCACCAGCGCGAGGTCGGCACCGGCTACTTCGATGCGGTTACCCAGGCCATCCAGCAGGGCCAGTCCTCGACCACCGCCCTGAGCGGGTCCACCGAGGAAGAGCAGTTCAACGCCGAACGGGCAGCCTGACGATCACCAAGGGCGGCCAGGGAAGGCCGGGGCGACGGGCGGTCGGGGGACCGCCCGTCGGCTTGTGTGCGCTGCCCGGCAGTACGCGGATGTGGGCCGGGCTGGCCGTTGACAGGCCCGGATCGCGTGATGAAGGGGGATGTGCCGGGCCGGCCGGGAAATTTCGGCGCCCAGGCGCGGAAATGGGATGAGGCGCACACTTTTTAGGGGTGCTATTCTCCTCGGCTCACCGGGGGAACGCTGGGAAGCGGGTGCACGGGATGACCGGCAAGGTTGCGGCGATTGTGTGCGAACAGGAACCAGGCATCGCCGAGACTGCGATGGCTGAGATCGTGCACGCCATCCTGAGCAATGCCGAGTTCGCGCTGTTCGCCGAATTCGGCAGGCAGCAGTGCCTGACCAAGGGTGACCTGCTGTTCAAGCGCGGTCAAGCCGGCGACACCATGTATGTGGTCGTGAGCGGTGGCATCGAGCTGGATTTCGGCGACGACCTGGTGGTGAAGTCGCTCGGTCCCAACGAATTCTTCGGCGAACTGGGCCTGTTGATCGGCGACCATCCGCGCAGCGCCGATGCACGCGCGATGGCCGACAGCGTGGTGCTGGAACTGGGCAATGCCGATTTCCAGCGCCTGGTCGACCGCGACCCGGGCCTGGTGGCGTATTTCCTGCGCCGTACCATCATGCGCGTGGTGAGCAACGAACAGGTCCTGATCCGCCAGCTGCGGCGGCGCAACCACGACCTGGAAACCGCGCTGGACAACCTGTACGTCACCACCCACCAGCTTACCCATACCCGCGAACTGGTGCGCACCGACGAGCTCACCGGCCTGCACAACCGGCGTGGCCTGGCGCTGTACCTGCAGGACTGCCGCAGCCATGCCGACGGCGCGCCGCAGGGGCTGCTGCTGATCGACTGCGACCACTTCAAGCAGGTCAACGACGAGCACGGCCACCAGGCCGGCGACCGGGTCCTGCAGAGCGTGGCCAACATCCTGCGCTCGGTGGCCACCGAGGCCGACCTGGCCTGCCGGCTGGGGGGCGACGAGTTCTGCCTGCTGCTGCGCTCCGCAAACGCCGACAGCCTGCAGCACGCGGCCGAGTTCATCCTCAGCGCGGTACACGGCCTGATGGACCGCGCCCACGGCGTGCCGCACGTCTGCCCGGTCAGCATCGGCGTGCGCCTGCTGGAGCCCCACACCGACTGGAGCGAGTGGTACGCTCGCGCCGACAACGCGCTGTACCAGGCCAAGCGCCTGGGCGGCAACCGGCTGCACTGGTCGCGTGCCGCGACCGCCTCACCCTGATCGGGGGAAGATCGGCATGAACGGCGACAACGGAGCGTCGACCCAGGCCCCCCAGATGCGGGCGCTGTTGTTCACCGATCTGTGCGACTCGATGGTCCTGGTGGAGCGCATCGGTGACGCGGCGGCCGCTGAACTTTTCCAGCATCACGACCGATTGGTATTGGGGTTGCAGCAACTGTGGAACGGGCACCAGATTGACCGTTCTGACGGCCTGTTTCTGTTGTTTGATCGTGCGATCGACGCATTGGGGTTCGCGCTGGATTACCAGCAGGGCCTGCAGGCGATCGGCGAGCAGCGGGGGATCGTTCTGCGTGCCCGCGCCGGATTGCATGTTGGCGAGGTCTTGACCTGGGAAAACAGCGCCGAGGCGATCAAGGCAGGCGCCAAGTCCGTGGAAGTGGAAGGCCTGGCCAAGCCGATGGCCGCGCGTCTGATGACGCTGGCCAGGCCCGGGCAGCTCCTGCTGTCGGCCGGCGCCGAGTCGTTGACCCACCGGGCCGCAGGCGAGCTGGGCGAACGCGGCACGCGCCTGGTGTGGAAATCGCATGGTCGCTGGCGATTCAAGGGCATACCGACCCGGCAGGAAGTGTTCGAGGTGGGCGAGATCGGATCGGCCCCGCTGCGAATGCCACGCGGAAACGCGAAGGCCCGCCGCGACATACCGCTCTGGCGCCAGCCGACGGCCCTTGCCGCGGAAGCAGCATTGGCGCTGGTGGTAGGCATCTGTGCCTGGATGCTGCTGCGCCCCGAACCGGCCATCGCGTTCGCCGAGCGGGACTGGGTCGTGGTGGGCAAGCTTGAGAATCTGAGCAACAACGTGATGCTCGATGACGCGCTCGACCAAGCGTTCCGCATCAGCCTGGAGCAGTCGCGCTACGTCAACGTCGTCAGTGACGACCGCATTTCCCGCATCCTGGAGATGATGCGCAAGTCGCCTGAAACCGACCCATTGGACAGAAGCAATGCCACCACCGTTGCGGTGCGATCCGGTGCGCGGCTGGTGTTGCTGCCCGTGGTGGCGACCGTCGGGGGGCGCACCCGGTTCTCCGTGGAGGTGGTGGATCCGCAGACACGACAGACGCTGGCCGTCCGGTCATCGGTGGCCAGGAAAGGCGCCGTCCTCAATGCGATCGATGACGTGTCGCGCCAGCTGCGTGATGATCTGGGCGAGGAAGTGGCCGTCATCGAACGCAACAGCCAACCCCTGCCCGAGGTCACCACCAGCAGCCTCGACGCGCTGCGCGCGTATGCACTCGGACAGCGCCGCTATGCGCGGGGCGACTACAAGGGCGCGCTGGCGTTTTACCAGCAGGCAACGCAGATCGACGACGCCTTCGCCCTGGCGTGGCTGGGACAGACCCGGGCGCATTTCTCCAGCGCCGACTTCGCCAGTGCGGCCAAGGCCCTGGTGCAGGCGCAGCAGCGTTCCAGCCATCTTGCCAGCCGCGAGGAAATCTACGTCCGCAACTGGGCGCTGCAGATCACCGACCCGGGCCGCGCCACCGACGGCTGGGTGAGCATGGCCGAGCTCTACCCGGACTACCTGCCGGCCACCTACAACGCCGCACTCAATCTGTTCGTGGAGAACCGGTTCAACGAAGCGCTTCCGCTGGCACATCGCGTCAGTGAGAGTCACGTCGACCTGCCTGCCGTGGCCCTGGATCAGTACGGACGCATCCTGCTGGCATTGGGGCAATACGACGCAGCCGACGTTGCGGCAGGCAAGGCGGCCGCTACGGGCTGGGAGGGCGCACTGATGCGGCAGGCGACGGTGGCAGCCGCCAGGCGGGACTATCCGCGTGCGGCCGTTCTACTGGACCGCGTCACCGCAGGCAACTTCCACGCCGATGTGTTCCGCACCTCGGTCGCACTGGACCAGGGCGACGCGGACTCGGCGATACGCCTGGCCCAGCGGGGAATGACGCGAAGCGGCACAAAAACCGGTGTGGACCGTTACAACTTCTACGTGCCACTTGCCGTGGCGCAGATGCAGGCCGGCCGACGCGCGTCCGCGCTCGCGCTGTTGCGTGAAGCGTCACGGGTGCCCTTGGACGACATCGCCAACATACCGCCGGTGGATCTCATCGACCGCATCGTCACTACCCAGGCGGCCGCGCTGGTCGCCTTGAGGCTCGGCGATCGCCAGCTCGCCAAAGCGGTCCCCGAGCGCATCGCGCTGTTGAAAGGGGTGCCACCCAGTCGGTTGGTCGATGAAATGAACGCGGTGTTGGCCGCCGAGCGCCTGCGTCTGGACGGGCGACCAAAGGACGCCTTGCATCACCTTGCGCCTTACATCGGTGAGCAGTCGCGTCTGCAGGTACGGGTATCGGCGCTGCAGGCCGCCCGGGATGCCGGCGATACCCTCGGCGTCGCTCAGCACGCCGCCTGGCTGCGCGACAAGGCGGGACTCGCCTATGCCGAGGTGGAATGCAGCTACTGCCTGCAGGCACTCAACGTGCTGGACGTGCGCAGGATAGCGGGCGATCCCGCAACGCTGCCGCCAGCGGCAGCGCGCGGAAGACCGTGATCGACAGGACCATCAGCGCAGTGTGCGCGGACCGCCATGGCCGTGTTCGAGCATCGGAACCGTGTACGCGGTGCCACAGGTGAGCATGGCCACGATCTGCTCCTCGGCGGCCGCGATGGCTTCCTTGTCGGCCAACTGCACGTTGGCGCAGCAGAGCGTGACGAATTCTGCCAGCGACGTTTGATCTTCCGGGACATGGCCCGCAGAGATCAGGGCCGCTTCGGTCGCGGTGGCAAACTGCTGGCGGAATGCATCATCCGTGGCCAACAGGTGAACCAGGTGCCGGGCGACGGAGGGTTCGAGCTTCAACGAGGGCATGGCGGATCCTTGGATGGTCGGGACGATGTGCTGGTTTCGGCCCAGCCCGGCACATCTTGAGGCATCGGGAGCAGTCGCCATCAAGTTGTGGGCGGATGGATCGATATGGTGGAACACGAACGGGTTGCCGAAGGGGAACAGCAGATGCAGGTCAGGCGGTGTGCGGTACTGGTGCTGGAACCACGGGAAACCATCGAGTTCCGTTTTGAAAGCCTTCTACAGGGAGGTGACGGGCTGGTACGTGACCTGGCGTGGTACGCCCTGGCACCCCACCTGGACGCGCCGGTCAGGGTCGACGGCCGCGCCCAGGCATGGTTGGGCAGCCTGAGTCCCAGCCGCTGGCACGCACTGGAGGAAGGAAGTGCCGAGGCCATGCTGGCTGCCCCACTGCTGGCGGCCGGTCTGGTGATCGCCCAGGACCCGGCTGACCCGCTGCACGCCACGCGTGACGCACGGCTCCGTCAGGCCCATTGGCATCCCCTTGCTGCGGTGCTGCATGCATTCTCGCGCTGGGACGGCGTGGACGCGGTGCGGAACATGAAGGAGTCCGAGACCGAAACGGCGGTCCAGATGCGTCGCACGTTGGGTGCTCCACCCGCAGAGTGCGCCCGCATCGAGGGGAGCGGCCCACCCCAGCAGCTGCCCCGGTCACCCAGCGGCTGCTTCGACGACCTGTTGGCCCGGCGTGTCACCTGCCGGAACTTCGACACCCGGCAGCCGTTGCCGCTGGCGCTGTTTGCCCAGGTTCTGCAGCGGACCTTCGGCAGCACCGCGCAGCAGCGCGTGGGCGAGGATCTCGTCTTCCTCAAGAAGAACGTGCCCTCGGGGGGCGGACTGCATCCGATCGAGGCCTACCTGCTGGTGCAGCATGTCGAAGGCGTCGCACCCGGGATCTACCACTACCAGAGTGACAGCCACCAGATCGCGCCGGTCGGTACGGACGCCGTGCTGGATCGCGACTTTGTCATGGAGGCCGTGGGGCAGCAGCATTGGTTCGCCGATGCGCACGTGCTGGTGGTGCTGGCGCCCCGGTTCAATCGTACTTTCTGGAAGTATCGCCAACATGCCAAGAGCTACCGCGTGGTGGCCATGGAAGCCGGCCACCTTTCCCAGACGCTTTACCTGGCCGCGACCGATGCCGGGTTGGGCGCTTTCATTACGGGCGCCATCAACGAAAAGCACCTCGAACGCGCGCTCAGGCTCGATACCATCGCCGAAGGTGTGCTCGCTGTGTGCGGCTTCGGCTGGCGTGCCGCACAGATGACCACCACCGAACTCGACCCGGCGGGGGTCATCTGGCAAGCGGCGGCAACCTGATCGCCGCCCTTGCGAAGTCGGCAGGCGGGGCTCAGGCCCCGTCCGCCTCGAAATCCACCAGCACCGCCCCATCACCCACCTGGTCACCGGCCTTGACCCGGTAGCCCTGCACCACGCCATCGGCGGGTGCCTGCAGGGTGTGTTCCATCTTCATCGCCTCCAGCACCAGCAGCGGTGCACCGCGCGTGACCTTCGTGCCCGGCGCCACCACCGTGGCGACAATGCGGCCGGGCATCGGTGCCAGCAGGCTGCCGGCATCGGCCACGGCCTGGTCGGCCTCGCTGACCGGGTCGTGCAGGGTGAAGCGCTGCGCGCCATCGCTGCCGAACAGGTACACCTCGCTGCCATCGCGGACCACGCGGGCACGGTGCAGGGCATCGCCGGCCTGCACGCGCAGCCTGTCGCCGTCGAGGCCGCCGTGGGCGAGCACCCGCGCATCACCGACGGTCACCGACCAGGTGCCGTCGTGTTCCAGCGCGGTCACCGCCTGCGCGGTGCCCCGGTATTCAAGGCTGAGCGCATGCGGTGCGCGCGCGCCCAGCCGCCAGCCATCCTGCCGCTGCCACGGCGAATGCGGGTCGCGTGCGTCGACGCTGGCGGGCGCCTGGCTCCCGACCGCGGCAATGGCCGCCAGCGCCCACACTGTGGGGTCGCTGCTTTCGGCGCTGGGTGCCAGCGCGGCCTGCTCGCGCTCGATCAGCGCCGTGTCCAGGTCCGCGTGGGCGAATGAATCGGTCATCACCAGCCGGCGCAGGAACGCCGCATTGGTGGTCACGCCCACCACTTCGCACTCGGCGAGGGCCTGCTGCATGCGGCGCAGCGCGGCGTCGCGGTCCACGTCCCACACGATCAGCTTGGCAATCATCGGGTCGTAGAACGGGGTGATCGCATCACCCTGTTCCACGCCCGCGTCCACGCGCACGTGCGCGGTGTTGGCCGGCAGGCGCAGGTGGCGCAGGGTGCCGGTGGACGGCAGGAAACCCCGGTCGGCGTCTTCGGCATACAGGCGCGCTTCCAGCGCATGGCCGCGGATCTGCAGCTGGTCCTGCCGCAGCGGCAGCGGTTCCCCGCTGGCCACGCGCAGCTGCCACTCCACCAGGTCGGTGCCGGTGATGCACTCGGTCACCGGGTGCTCCACCTGCAGGCGGGTGTTCATTTCCATGAAGAAGAACTCGCCGTTGGGGGCGGCAATGAATTCCACCGTGCCGGCACCCACGTAGTTCACCGCGCGCGCGGCCTCCACCGCGGCCTTGCCCATCGCGGCGCGGCGCTCGGCGGTCATGCCGGGTGCGGGGGCTTCTTCCAGCACCTTCTGGTGGCGGCGCTGCACCGAGCAGTCGCGCTCGAACAGATACACCACGTTGCCGTGGCTGTCGCCGAACACCTGGATCTCGATATGGCGCGGGCGCTCGACATACTTCTCCACCAGCACGTGCGCGTTGCCGAACGCGGCCTGCGCCTCGCGCTGGCAGCTGGCCAGGGCCTCGATGAAATCGGCACTGTCGTCCACGCGGCGCATGCCCTTGCCACCGCCCCCGGCGCTGGCCTTGATCAACACCGGGTAGGTGATCGCATCGGCCTGGGCACGCAGGAACTGCGGGGCCTGGTCATCACCGTGGTAGCCCGGGGTCAACGGCACGCCGGCCTGCTGCATCAGCGCCTTGGCGGCACTCTTGTCGCCCATCGCGCGGATCGCGTCGGCCGACGGGCCGATGAAGACGATGCCCGCCTCGGCGCAGGCCTGGGCGAAGCCGGCGTTCTCGGACAGGAAGCCGTAACCGGGGTGGATGGCCTGCGCGCCGGTGCGGCGTGCGGCGTCCAGGATCGCGTCGCCGCGCAGGTAGCTCTCGCGGGCCGGCGCCGGGCCGATCGCGATGGCCTCGTCGGCCAGGCGCACGTGGCGCGCGTTGCGGTCGGCGTCCGAATACACCGCCACGGTGGCGATGCCCAGACGCTTGCAGGTAGCGATGACGCGGCAGGCGATTTCGCCGCGGTTGGCAATCAGGATCTTGGTGAACATGGGGGGTCTCGTTGCGCGGGCCAATGGCGAAGAAGGGGCGGCACCCAGCGGTGCCGCGCGTGCCTTACATGCGGAACACGCCGAAGTCGGTTTTCCGCGCCGGTGCGTTGAGGCTGGCCGACAACGCCAGGCCCAGCACGCGGCGGGTGTCGGCCGGATCGATCACGCCGTCGTCCCACAACCGCGCGCTGGCGTAGTAGGGATGGCCCTGCTGTTCGAACTGGTCGCGGATCGGCGCCTTGAAGCCGTCCTCTTCCTCGGCCGACCACTGCCCGCCCTTGGCCTCGATGCCGTCGCGCTTGACCGTGGCCAGCACGCTGGCGGCCTGTTCGCCGCCCATCACGCCGATGCGCGCGTTCGGCCACATCCACAGGAAGTTGGGCGAATAGGCGCGGCCGCACATGCCGTAGTTGCCGGCGCCGAACGAACCGCCGATGACCACGGTGAATTTGGGCACCTTGGCGCAGGCCACCGCCATCACCAGCTTGGCCCCGTCCTTGGCGATGCCGCCGTGTTCGTACTTGCGGCCCACCATGAACCCGGTGATGTTCTGCAGGAACACCAGCGGAATGCCGCGCTGGGTGCACAGTTCGATGAAGTGCGCGCCCTTCAGCGCGGACTCGGAGAACAGGATGCCGTTGTTGGCGATGATGCCCACCGGGTAGCCGTGCAGGTGCGCGAAGCCGGTGACCAGGGTGTTGCCATAGCGCGGCTTGAATTCGTCGAACCGCGAGTCGTCGACGATGCGCATGATCACTTCGCGCACGTCGTACGGCTTGCGCGTGTCGGCGGGGATCACGCCATACAGCTCGTTGGCCGGGTAGCGCGGTTCCACCGCAGCCTGCACGGCCAGGGCCGGCTCGGGCTTGCGCCAGTTGAGCTGGGCGATGATCGCGCGGACCCGGGCCAGCGCCTGCAGGTCGTTGTCGGCCATGTGGTCGGCCACGCCGGAGATGCGGGTGTGCACGTCGGCACCGCCCAGTTCTTCGGCGGTCACCACTTCGCCGGTGGCGGCCTTCACCAGCGGCGGGCCACCGAGGAAGATGGTGCCCTGCTCGCGCACGATCACCGTTTCATCGCTCATGGCCGGCACATACGCGCCGCCGGCGGTGCAGCTGCCCATCACGCAGGCGATCTGCGGGATGCCCTGCGCGGACAGGTTGGCCTGGTTGTAGAAGATCCGGCCGAAATGGTCGCGGTCGGGGAACACCTCGTCCTGCAGCGGCAGGAACGCACCGCCCGAATCCACCAGGTAGATGCACGGCAGGCGGTTCTGTTCGGCCACTTCCTGCGCGCGCAGGTGCTTCTTGACCGTCATCGGGTAGTAGGTGCCGCCCTTGACGGTGGCGTCGTTGGCCACGATCACGCATTCCACGCCCGACACCCGGCCGATGCCGGCCACCACGCCCGCGCTCGGGATGGGGTCGCCGTACATGCCGTGCGCGGCCAGCGGCGCGATCTCCAGGAACGCGCTGCCTGCATCCAGCAGCGCATCGATGCGATCACGCACCAGCAGCTTGCCACGCGCGGTGTGCTTGGCGCGGGCGGCCTCGCTGCCGCCCAGCGCGGTCTTCGCCAGGGTGGCACGCAGGTCATCGACCACCGCCTGCAGGGCAGTGCGGTTGGCCTCGAAAACATCACTGCCCGGTTGCAGCTGGCTGCTCAATACGCTCATGGCCTTCCCTTACTTGGTGCGCTGGAACAGTTCGCGACCGATCAGCATGCGGCGGATTTCCGAGGTGCCCGCGCCGATTTCATACAGCTTGGCATCGCGCCACAGCCGCCCGGTCGGGTACTCGTTGATGTAGCCGTTGCCGCCCAGTACCTGGATCGCCTGGCCGGTCAGCCAGGTGGCCTTCTCGGCCGAGTAGAGGATCGCACCGGCGGCGTCCTGGCGGGTGGTGCGGCCCTGGTCGCAGGCGCGGGCCACCGCATACACATAGGCGCGGCAGGCGTTGAGGCCCACGTACATGTCGGCCAGCTTGGCCTGCATCAGCTGGAAGGTGCCGATGGCCTGGCCGAACTGCTTGCGCTCGTGCACGTAGGGCATCACCACGTCCATGGCCGCGGCCATCAGGCCAAGCGGGCCACCGGACAGCACCACGCGCTCGAAGTCCAGGCCGGACATCAGCACGTTCACGCCGCCGCCGACCGCGCCCAGCACGTTCTCTGCGGGCACTTCGCAGTCTTCGAACACCAGTTCGCAGGTGTTGGAGCCGCGCATGCCCAGCTTGTCCAGCTTCTGCGCGGTGGAGAAGCCCTTCATGCCTTTCTCGACCAGGAACGCGGTGATGCCCTTGGCGCCGGCCTCCACGTCGGTCTTGGCGTAGACCACCAGCACGTCGGCGTCGGGGCCGTTGGTGATCCACATCTTGTTGCCGTTGAGCACGTAGTGGTCGCCGCGCTTGTCGGCGCGCAGCTTCATCGACACCACGTCCGAGCCCGCGCCCGGTTCGCTCATGGCCAGTGCGCCGACCTTCTCGCCGCTGCACAGGCCGGGCAGGAAGCGCTGCTTCTGCGCGTCGTTGCCGTTCTTGCGCAGCTGGTTCACGCACAGGTTGGAGTGCGCGCCGTAGGACAGGCCGATGCCGCCGGAGGCGCGCGAAATCTCTTCCATCGCCACCACGTGGGCCAGGTAGCCCATGCCGCTGCCGCCGTATTCCTCTTCCACGGTCAGCCCGAGCAGGCCCTGCTCGCCGAGCTTGCGCCACAGCGCATGCGGGAACAGATTCTCTTCATCGGCCTGGGCGGCCAACGGTGCGATCTCGACCGAGGCAAAATGGGCCACGCTCTGGCGCAGCAGGTCGATCTCTTCGCCGAGATCGAAATTCATGGTGGGGACGTGCATGGGGCGACTCCGCAACTGCTGGATGGGCGCGCCGGTTGGGGTGGACGGCACCAGCCGTCCCGCGGGCGATATGGCCCAGCGTAGCGGGGTTCGTGGAAGAAGTGAACACAAATTCAAAAATTGAACATAGAATCAACAAATGGCCTACAAACGCTCAGCACTGATGGAAGAACGCCTGGCAGGCGCCCGTGAACGGATCCTGCTGGCCACCCGTGCGCTGGTGGCCGCCGGCGGCTACCGCAATGCGCCGGTGACCGCCGTGGCGGCCGAGGCCGGGGTGTCCACCGGGCTGATCTACCGCCACTTCCCGTCCAAGGCGGAGCTGTTCGTGGAGGTGCTCACCGCCGCGGTCGAGCACGAACTGCGCATCTTCGAGGCGATTGCCGCCGAGCCGCTGCCGGCGCCGGAGCGCTTGCGTCGGGCCATCACCGCCTTCGTACGGCGCGCGCTGGCCGGCCCCGGGCTGGCCTATGCGTTCATCGCCGAACCGGTGGACCCGGAGGTGGAGGCCGAGCGCATCCGCTGCCGCCGGTTGTTCGGCGAGGTGTTCCGTCGCATCGTCGCCGAGGGCATCGAAGCGGGGACGTTCCCGCCGCAGGACACCCACGTGGCGGCGGCCTGCATCGTCGGTGCGTTCACCGAGGCGCTGGTCGGGCCGACCGCGCCCAGCCGCGACGCGCACGGCGACGAAGACCTGCTGGTGGAGTCGATCTGCGTTTTCTGCCTGCGTGCCGCCGGCGCCTGAGCCGCGCCCATGCTGCATTGCGATAGAACGCGGCGGCTTGCAGATCGCCGCTGACGCTGGTCATACTCGGCCGACAAGCCGTGGTCCAACGACTACCAGCCAGGGGTAAAGAGAGTGCGGAATTACGACCTCGAGTTCCTGAAACGCTTTTCCATGGTCATTGCCTTACTGGTGGCCATCACGCTCGGCCTGATCGTCTTTGCCGCATACCTGCATACCAGCATTCCCGCTGAGGTCTCGCCCATGGCGGCCAAGCGCACCGAACAGCGCATCGCCCCGGCCGGCGCGGTCTATGCCGGCAGCACCGGCGTGGCAGCGCAGGCCGCCGCCAAGGCTGCGGCGCTGGCCAAGGCAGCTTCGCAGGTGGCCTACGGCGGCACCACCGACGGCAAGGTGATCTTCGACAACCTCTGCACCGCCTGCCACACCAACGGCGTGGGCAATGCCCCCACCCTGGACCACAGCCACTGGGATGCGCGCATCGCCCAGGGCAAGGACACCCTCTACAAGCACGCGCTGGAGGGCTACACCGGTCCGGACGGCGGCATCATGCCGCCCAAGGGCGGCAACCCGGCGCTCACCGAAGAGCAGATCCACGCCACCGTCGACTGGATGCTCGCCAACCTCCGGTAGAGCCGACCGCTGGTCGGCTGTCCACAACGCGGTAGAGCCGACCGTTGGTCGGCTATCCGGAGCAGCCGACCAACGGTCGGCTCTACCGGCGTCCACGCGTTCACCGCGTCCGCCCCTCCACGGCGTCCGCCAACCCCGCATCCGCACACCTACACCCACACCGCCCCCGGGCGGTGGCGGCGTTGCGTTGCTACCATCGTCGCCGGTCGCTGGCGGGTCATCTTTCGCCCCCACACTTGCTCTTGCCCCTTTCCGGAGTCGCCCCACCGATGCGTCGTTCCCCGCTTGTGTTCGCCCTTGCGCTGGCCTTGTCCGGCGTAGCCCACGCCGCCCAGCCGCAGCCCGCTACCGCGCCCCAGGCGCGCCCGGCCGCAGCCTCCGCGTCGGCCAGCATCACCCTGACCGCACCGCCCACCGACTGGCGCACCCTGGACGGCCAGAAGGTGCGCATCGCCGCGCCGCTGACCCTGGCCGGCACCGACGGGCTGGCCCGCTTCGGCGAACTCAGCGTGGCCTTCGACGGACGCCTTTGGCAGCCCAGCGAAGTGGCCGCACCGCACAGCGCCGGCCATGCCCAGGTCACCGCCGACAACGCACACCGCCGCCTGTTGCTCGATGACGGCAGCGACGCACGCGATCCCGGCCCGGTGGCCTACCTGCCGGCCAATGCCGACCTGCGTACCGGCATGGTCCTGCGCAACGTGGAAGGCATCGTCCGCATCGACGCCAAGGGCACCCCGCGCCTGCAGGTGACCGCGCCGCTGCAGGTGCCGGCGGTGG
>NZ_QAIW01000139.1:15271-16645 GCF_003061285.1 Stenotrophomonas sp. HMWF003
TGCGCGGCGCGCGCACGCTGGCCGAACACCAGGCACAGACCGCCAAGCTGGTGGCCACCATCAACGGGCTGGATGCGCATATCGCCGCGCTGATGGAACTGGAGAACGACGGCTATGGGCCGCACTCGGCCATCGCCGAACTGGTGGACGCCCTCAACGCCCCGCTCGACCCCAAGGATGCCTGGGCCTTCGTGGATGCCGGGCAGGGCCCCGGCACCAACCCGATCCGGGTGGGCATCATCTATCGCAAGGGCGGGTTCAAGCCGCTGGGCCGGCCGGTGACCAAGCTCGACGGCCCGTTCGCCGAACACAGCCGCGCGCCGCTGGCGCAGGCCTTCCAGGGCATGGGCCAGCCGTTCATGGTGGTGGCCAACCACTTCAAGTCCAAGGGCTGCCGCGACACCACCGGTGCCGACGCCGACCAGAACGATGGCCAGGGCTGCTGGAATGCCACCCGGGTGGAATCGGCCCGGCAGTTGAACGCCTGGGTGCAGGGCGAAGCCGCCCGCCTGAAGGTAAAGGACGTGGTGCTGCTCGGCGACTTCAACGCCTACGCGATGGAAGACCCGATCCGCACGCTGCACGACGCCGGCTGGCGCGACGCTTTCGCCGCGGCCAAGGTCGAGCGCCCCTACAGCTATGTCTACAACGGGCTGAGTGGCCGCCTCGACCACGCCCTGCTCAGCCCGTCCATGGCCCAGCGCCTGCAGGGCGCCGCCGAATGGCACATCAATGCCGACGAGGCCGAGGACGTGGGCTACCAGGGCCGCAACGAACCGGGCCCCTGGCGCAGTTCGGACCACGACCCGCTGCTGCTGGGCTTCGATCGCTGATCAACGGGGCCGGTTGCCGAGGTATCGACCAACGGTCGATACCTACCCGGCGGTACCCCACGCGATCAACCCGATCGCCACCACGGCCAGCCCAAGGCCAACGCGGTTCCACACACTGGTGCGTTCGCCGAACGCGAGCACGCCCACCAGGGCGCCCACCACCACCACGCCGATGTTCATGCCGGCAAACACCACCGCCGGGCTGTCCGGCAGGTGCTGGTGCGCGCGTACGTAGAACAGGATGTTGCCGAAGTTGAGCAGCCCCAGCAGCGCGCCGGCCCCCACGTTGCGCCACTGCAGCGGAGACGCACCGCTGGCATGCCGCCACAGCTGCAGCGCCAGCATCAGCACGAAGGCCAGCCCGAAGCTGGCCGTCAGCGCGGCCATCGACGGCGTGCCCGACAGCGCCACCTGCTTGAGCATGATGTCCACCAGCGCGTAGCCCACCCACACCGCCAGCAGCCACGGCCAGGCACGCTCGCCGCCGGGCGCGGTGGCGGCGGTGGCGGTGACGCTGCCCACCATCTTTCTGGTGATGGCC
>NZ_QAIW01000140.1:0-3270 GCF_003061285.1 Stenotrophomonas sp. HMWF003
CTTCATCATCGACCCGCCGCTGGACGACGAACCGCACTTCCAGATGCACGTGCCGGCCGCCGCCGTGGCGATGCCGCCGCTGCCGGTCAGCGTCACCGTGCCGCCGGCCCTGCCGGTCGCCGAGGCCGTCGCCCCCGTGGTGCCGCAGCCGCTGGCCGCCGTCGCCGAGGTGCGCGCCGACATCCCGGCACCGGTTGCCGTCACGGAACCGGCGCAGGCCCAGCCGCAGCCCGCCGCCGAACTGGTGGTGGTGCAGCGTGACGACGAAGAGATCCGCCAGCTGCGCCATGAAGTGGCCGGCATGCGCCACGTCATCGAACGCGAAATGCACCGCTTCACCGACGAGCGCCTGCGCGGCTCGCCGGTCCGCGCCGCCGCGCTGGACCTGATGGACGAATACGGCTTCGACGCCGGCATCAGCCGCGACGTGGCCATGCAGATCCCGCTGGACACCGAAGCCCACCGTGGCCGCGGGCTGATGCTGGGCCTGCTGTCGCGCAAGCTGCCGATCGCCCCGGTCGACCCGCTGGAGTCCGGCGGCGTGATCGCCCTGGTCGGCCCGACCGGTGCCGGCAAGACCACCACGATCGCCAAGCTGGCCTCGCGCTTCGCCGAGAAGCATGCCGCCCGCGACGTGGCCCTGGTCACCACCGACACCGGCCGCATCGGCGCCCGCGAGCAGCTGTATGGCTTCGGCCGCCAGCTTGGCATCGCAGTGCACGAAGCCAACAGCGGCAGCGACCTGAACCAGCTCCTGGAGCGCCTGCAGGACTACAAGCTGGTGCTGATCGACACCGCCGGGCTGGGTCCGCGTGACCGTGCCCTGGCCGCCCAGCTGCAGTGGCTGCGCGCCGCCGAGCAGATCCGCACCCTGCTGGTACTGCCGGCCAACACCAGCTTCGGCGACATGGACGAGGTGGTCCGCCGCTTCAGCGCCGCCAACCCGCAGGGCGTGGTGCTGAGCAAGCTGGACGAAACCGGCCGCTTCGGCACCGCCCTGTCGGTGGCCGTGGACCACCGCCTGCCGATCACCTGGGTCACCGATGGCCAGGACGTTCCCGAAGACCTGCACCGGGCCAGTGCCGCCAATCTTGTACTTCGCCTTGAAGATTTGCGCCGCGCGGCCGATATGCCCTGCAACCCGGAGTTGAACCATGCCGTCGCGTGAGTACGCCAAGCTGACCAAGACCTTCCCGTTGTCTGCCACCCGCAGCCAGCCGCTGGGCCCTGTGCGCACCATCGCCGTCACCGGCGGCAAGGGCGGCGTGGGCAAGACCAACGTGTCGGCCAACCTGGCCGTGGCGCTCGCCGACATGGGCAAGCGCACGCTGCTGCTGGACGCCGACCTCGGGCTGGCCAACATCGATGTGATCCTGGGCCTGCAGCCCAAGCTGACCCTGGCCGACCTGGTCGCCGGGCGCTGCACCCTGGATGAAGTGATCATGGAAGGCCCCGGTGGCGTGCTGGTGGTACCGGCCGCATCGGGTCGCCGGCACATGGCCGAACTGCAGCCGGCCGAGCACGTGGGCCTGGTCAACGTGTTCTCCGAACTGGAGCGCGAGCTGGACTTCATGGTGGTGGACACCGCCGCTGGCATCACCGACGGCGTGCTGACCTTCTGCCAGGCCGCCCAGGACACCGTGGTGGTGGTCTGCGACGAACCGGCCTCGATCACCGACGCCTACGCGCTGATCAAGGTGCTCTCGCGCGAACGCGGGGTGGACCGTATCCAGGTGGTGGCCAACATGGTGCGCGACCCCAACGAAGGCCGCGTGCTGTACGAAAAGCTGACCCGGGTCTGCGAGAAGTTCCTGGCCGATGTGTCGCTGAACTACCTCGGCTGCGTGCCGCAGGACGACTGGCTGCGCCTGTCGGTGCAGCGCCAGCAGCCGGTGGTCAAGGCCTACCCGTCCAGCCCGGCCGCCCAGGCCATCACCGAGATCGCCCGCCGCACCGCCCGCTGGCAGGCCCCGACCGAGCCGCGTGGCGGGGTCGAATTCTTCCTGGAACGCATCCTCAAGCAACGCGGGGTGACCGCATGAAAGGCGCCGCACAGTACAAAGAGGTGCAACGCACCGCCGCCAACGAATGCATTGCCCAGCATTCGGACCTGGTGCGCCGCATCGCCCACCACCTGGCCGCGCGCCTGCCGGCCAGCGTGGAAGTGGATGACCTGATCCAGGCCGGCATGATGGGCCTGATCGAGGCCTCGCGCAGTTACGACGCCGACCAGGGCGCCTCGTTCGAAACCTACGCCTCGATCCGTATCCGCGGTTCGATGATCGACGAGATCCGCCGGGGCGACTGGGTGCCGCGTTCGGTGCACCGCCGTGCCCGCGACGCCGCGTCCACCATCCGCCGCCTGGAACAGAGCACCGGCCGTGCCGCCAGCGCCACCGAAGTGGCCGCCGCCATGGACATGCCGCTGCCGGACTACCTGCGCCTGATGGAAGACGCCGCACGCGGCCAGGTGCTGAGCCTGGAATCGCGGATCGAGGACCAGGGCGAGCTGGACACCGTCGCCCAGGGCGGCCCGACCCCGCAGCAGGTGCTGGAGCGCGGCGAGTTCGGCCGCGAACTGGGCAATGCGATCGGCCTGCTGCCCGAACGCGAGCAGCTGGTGCTGTCGCTGTACTACGAGCAGGAACTGAATCTGAAAGAGATCGGCGCCGTACTGGGCGTCAGCGAGTCACGCGTGTGCCAGATCCACGGCCAGGCCGTGCTGCGCCTGCGGGGCCGATTGAAGATCTTCGAGGCGGCCGACGCCGGCCTCGCGAACACTTGATACCGAGGAAAGTGCTTTGAACAAGAACATGCGTATCCTGATCGTCGACGATTTCTCGACCATGCGTCGTATCGTCAAGAACCTGCTGGGCGATCTGGGCTTCACCAATACGGCCGAAGCCGAGGACGGGCATGCCGCGCTGTCGCTGCTGCAGAGCCAGCCGTTCGATTTCGTGGTCACCGACTGGAACATGCCGGTGATGACCGGCATCGACCTGCTCAAGGCGATCCGCGCCGACGCCAAGCTCAAGACCCTGCCGGTACTGATGGTCACCGCCGAAGCCAAGCGCGAACAGATCATCGAAGCGGCCCAGTGCGGCGTCAACGGCTACATCATCAAGCCGTTCACCGCGCAGACCCTGGAAGAAAAGCTCGGCAAGATCTTCGAACGCCTGGCAGCGAGCGCCTGATGGAAACCCTCCGCGACAAATCCGCGCTGGTGCAGCGCCTGCAGGACGCCCTGGCTGCGCTGGAAAGCGGCGATGA
>NZ_QAIW01000140.1:3280-7860 GCF_003061285.1 Stenotrophomonas sp. HMWF003
CCTGCGCGCGCCTGGACCACGTGGTGACAATGACCGAACAGGCCACCCACCGCACCCTGGACCTGGCCGAGGAGTGCCGGGCGCTGACCGAACAGCTGCGGGCCAATGGCCTCACCGCCGACCAGGACCAGCAGCTGGACCGGATCCGCCACAACCTCACCGAGATCGCCCTTACCCAGAGCTACCAGGACCTCACCGGGCAGATCATCCGCCGCGTGGTGGGGATCGTGCGTCGCGTGCATGAAGGGTTTGGCGCACTCGGCCTGCCGCCGCAGGACGACACCGCGCACAAGCGGGACAACGGCCTGGCCGGCCCGGCCGTGAGTGGCCTGGACCGTCACCAGGTATCCCAGGTGGATGCTGACGACCTGCTTTCGGATTTGGGGCTGTAACACCATGAGCGCTGTTCCAGACGATATTGCCGCCGATTTCATCCTCGAGGCCCAGGAAATCCTGGACCGCCTCGGCGAACAGCTGGTGTCGCTGGAGCAGTCGCCCCAGGACAGCGACCAGCTCAATGCGGTTTTCCGCGGCTTCCACACCCTCAAGGGCGGTGCCGGCTTCCTCGGCATCCAGGCCATGGTCGAGCTGTGCCATGCCGCCGAGGAAACCCTGGGCATGGCCCGCTCCGGCAAGGCCACGCTGCAGGCCCACCACTTCGATGCGGCCCAGCAGTCGCTGGATTACCTGCAGTCGATGCTGGATTCGGTGTCGGCCGGCGAAGAGCCCGGGTATGCGCCGCCGGAGCTGATCGCACAGTTCGACGTCAACGGCCCGGCCACTCCGGTGGCGGCAGTGGCCGCCCCGGCCAGCGGCGAGCTGATCACCGACGATGAGTTCGAAGCCCTGCTCGACCCCCTGCACGGCGGCGCGGCACCCACCGCCGTGGCGGGAGCCGGCAAAGCCGATGACGGCCTGATCGACGAAGACGAATTCGAGGCCCTGCTCGACCAGCTGCATGGCGGTGCCGTGCCCGGCGCCAAGCCGGTGGCCGCGCCCGCACCGCCGCCGCGTGCAGCGGCCGCGCCGGCCGCCAAGCCGGCCGCCAACAAGCCGGTGGCCGAAGCCGAGCACACCGTGCGCGTGGACACCAAGCGCCTGGACGCCATCGTCAACCTGATCGGCGAACTGGTGCTGTCACGCAACCGGCTCAAGACGCTGCGTGCGCGCCTGCACGACGAAGAACTCGACCGTGCCGTGTCCACCCTGGACATCGCCACCGCGCGCCTGCAGTCGGCGGTGATGCGCACCCGCATGCAGCCGGTGGGCAAGGTGTTCTCGCGCTTCCCCAAGGTCGCCCGCGACGTGGCGCGCAACCTGAAGAAGGAAGTGGAACTGGAGCTGATCGGCGCCGAGACCGAGCTCGACCGCAACCTGGTCGAAGCGCTGGCCGATCCGCTGGTCCACCTGGTCCGCAACGCCATCGACCACGGCGTGGAAACCCCCGACCTGCGTGAAGCCCAGGGCAAGCCGCGCAGCGGCCATGTGCGGCTGTCGGCGCAGCAGGAAGGCGACTACGTCAGCATCGAGGTGCAGGACGACGGCGCCGGCATCGATCCCGAACGGCTGCGCCAGAAGGCGCGCGAAAAGGGGCTGATCGATCCGGAAGCGGCCGCTCGCCTGACCAGCGAGGAATGCCTGCACCTGGTGTTCCTGCCGGGGTTCTCGACCAAGCAGGAAGTCACCGACATCTCCGGCCGCGGCGTTGGCATGGACGTGGTGCAGTCGCGCATCCGCGAGCTCAGCGGCCAGATCCAGATCCAGTCCGAGCTGGGCCGTGGCAGCCGCTTCATGATCCGCGTGCCGCTCACGCTGGCGATCCTGCCGACCCTGCTGGTGCAGGCCGGCGACGACGTCTACGCCCTGCCGCTGGCCCGCGTGATGGAGGTGCTGCACGCGCCCAACACCTCGCTGGGCTGGTTCGATGGCCGCGCCGTGCTCGACCGCAAGTCGCACACGCTGCCGCTGGTGGACCTGCGCCATTGGCTGGCCGTCGCCCCCGCCGCCTCCCAGCTGCTCACCATCGTGGTGCTGCAGGCCGGTGAAGCCCGCTTTGGGCTGGTGGTGGACCAGGTGCGGGGCCGCGAGGAAGTGGTGATCAAACCGCTGCCCAAGGCACTGCGCGGCCTGCGCGGCTACGCCGGCGCCACCCTGATCGGCGACGGCCGCATGTCGCTGATCCTCGACGTGGACGGCCTCCGCTGACGCGCCGTAGAGCCGGGCTCTGCCGCGCCGCAGGGGAAGGCGGGCGCCGAGCCGATGAACGCATCGCCATGCGCCAGTCCCCTGCCGCAGCGACAAAGTTCCAGACGTAGAGCCGGGCTCTGCCCGGCTGCCTTACCCCCAAAAACTGTGACCGCCGCCCCACCGGATTCCTTCGGCATCTCAAGTCCCATTCACATACGCCGATAACGGACCCATGGACAGACTCAGCCTCATCGGACTTTTCCTCGCCCTGGCCTCACTGGTCGGCGGCAGCATCCTCAAGGGGGCCGGCCTGGCGTCACTGTGGTCGCCGGCCGCCTTCGTGATCGTGATCGTCGGCACCATCGCCTCCATCCTGCTGCACACCTCGCCGGCGGTCTTCAAGCACGCCTTCAAGATTGTGCGCTGGGTCATCCTGCCGCCCAGCAGCGACCGCCACGAACTGATCAAGCAGATCGTCGAATGGAGCAACATCGCCCGTCGCCAGGGCCTGCTCGGCCTGGAAGCCCAGGTGGATGCACAGAACGACCCGTTCCTGCGCAAGGGCCTGCAGCTGCTGGTGGACGGCGTGGAGCCGGAAACCATCCGCCACATGATGGAAATCGAACTCAGCAGCCAGGAGCACCAGGACCTGGCCGCGTCCAAGGTGTTCGAGGGCATGGGCATCTACGCCCCCACGCTGGGCATCATCGGCGCGGTGCTCGGCCTGATCGCGGTGATGAAGAACCTCGCCGACCCGAGCAAGCTCGGCCACGGCATCGCCGCGGCGTTCACCGCCACCATCTACGGCATCGCCTCGGCCAACCTGCTGTTCCTGCCGGTGTCGGCCAAGCTGAAGAGCGTGATCCACCACAACAGCCGCGACCGCGAAATGATCATCGAAGGCCTGATCTCGATCGCGCAGGGCGAGAACCCGCGCAACATCGAAACCAACCTCTCCGGATTCCTGCACTGACATGGCCCGCCGCAAGCATCACGAAGAGCATGCCAACCATGAGGCCTGGGCCATTCCCTACGCCGACCTCATGACGCTGCTGCTCGCCTTCTTCGTGGTGATGTACGCCATCTCCTCGCTCAACGAAGGCAAGTACCGGGTCATGGCCGATGCGCTGACCACCGCCTTCGGTGGCGCGCCGCGCACCATCAACCCGGTGCAGGTGGGCAACCAGCAGGTGCAGGGCGGTGGCTGGGACAGCCCGTCGGTGATCAAGGCCGGCAACCGCGTCGGCCCGGCCGCGCCGGCGCCGTCCAACGACCCCACCCTGCTGCCGGCGATGGCCTCGCAGATGCGCATGCCGGTCTCGGTGCGCAACCAGGAACAGCTGCAGCGCGCCGAGCGCCAGCTCAACACCATCGCCGACCGCCTCACCGCCACGCTGGCGCCGCTGATCGAGCGCGGCATGATCACCGTGCGCCGCACCGAGCTGTGGATCGAGGTGGAGATCAACAGCGACATCCTGTTCCCCACTGGCTCGGCCACGCTGGATGTGCACGCACGCGACACCCTGTCCAAGCTGGCCCAGGTGCTGCGCGAGGCGCCCAACGGCGTGCGCGTGGAAGGCCACACCGACAACATACCGATCGCCACCCCGTTGTTCCCCTCCAACTGGGAACTCTCGGCCGGGCGCGCGGCCAGCGTGGTCCACCTGTTCGCCGACCAGGGCCTGCAGCCGTCGCGGCTGGCGATGGTCGGCTACGGCCAGTTCCGCCCGCGCGAAGACAACGCCAGCGCCGAAGGGCGTAACCGCAACCGGCGGGTGATGGTGATCATCCTGGCCGACACCGCGCAGGGCGTGGATCCGATCGGGCCGCAGTTGACCGCCGAATCGGACCCGGCCACGCCCGGCAAGACCCCCGCCCCATCCCCCATCGCACCGGTGCAGTTGCCACCGGTGCCGGCCGGCAGCCGTGTGGGCGCCGCCGTTTCCCCTGCAATGAAGGAGTGAACCGAATGCGCATCTGGGCAATCGCCAATCAGAAGGGCGGCGTGGGCAAGACCACCACGACCCTGGCCCTCGGCCGTGGCCTGGCCACCCTGGGCCACCGCGTGCTGCTGATCGATCTTGATCCGCATTCGTCGCTGACCCGCGCCTTCGGCGTGCCGCTGGACCCGCCGCCGCAGGGCGTGCTGGAACTGTTCGGCGCGCCCCCGGCCGAGCTCTCCTCGCTCAGCCGCCACAGCGATATTCCCGGCCTGGATTACGTGTGCGCGCAGGCCGCGCTGGCCACCCTGGAACGGCGCAGCGCCAACCAGCCCGGGCTGGGCCTGGCCCTGCAGAACGCGTTTGCCCGCCACCAGGGCCAGCACGACTACATCCTGCTGGACTGCGCACCCACGCTGGGCCTGCTGATGATCAACGCGCTGGCCCTGGTGG
>NZ_QAIW01000141.1:0-8000 GCF_003061285.1 Stenotrophomonas sp. HMWF003
ACGTTCTGCCGGTAGGCCAGTTTGACCTTGTCGCCCACCTCGGCCAGGCGACCGTCGGCAATGCGCAGCGCCGTGCGGCGCACCGCCGGTTTGGTGGGCTGCGGGAAATACACGGTGAGCGATACATCGGCCAGTGCCGGCACCGTCATCGCCACCGGGTCGCTGAGCAGGGCGGCGCCGACCGGCACCACCACTTCGCTGCGACCGTTGAAGGTAACCAGCTTGGCCGGGGTGGCCGTGCCGGTGCGTTGGGCCGATGCGCCGCCGATGGTCAGCGGCGCATCCCCCAGTTCATTGCTGATGCGGAAGCGCAGCGCGGTGGCCGAACTGGCCAGCCGCATGTCCTGGCGCACCGTCTGGTGCGCGAACTGTACCGGTGCTTCCGGGGTGCCGTCCTGGCGGTCTGGCGCCGGTGAGGCGGTCCATGCCGGCACCCACACCTGGGCATGGGCGGGCAGCGCAGCGGCGCTGGTGGCAAGTGCAAGTGACAGTGCAGTGGTCCAGCGCAGCATGGCGGCCCTCCCAGGCGGTCAGCGAAGCAAAACAATCAGGAGAAGTAGGTGCCGCCGTTGACGTCCACGTTGGCACCGGTGATGAAACCGGCCGCGTCCGAGGCCAGGTACACGGCGGTGTCGGCCGCTTCCTGCGGGCGGCCCTGGCGGCGCAGCGGGGTGTTGCCGGCCACGGCGGTGCGCACTTCCGGCTTGGTGAATTCATCGTGGAAGCGGGTGGCGATCATGCCGCAGCACAGCGCGTTGACGCGGATGCCGCGCGGGCCCAGTTCCTTGGCCATGGCACGGGTGAAGGTCATCACCGCAGCCTTGGCGGTGGCATAGATCGCCGCGCCCGGGCCACCGCCATCGCGGCCGGCCTGCGAAGCGAAGTTCACGATCGCACCGCCTTCGGGCATGTGCGGCACCACCGCGTGCGTGGTCAGGTAGACCGAGCTCATGTTGAGGTCCATCACCTTGTGGAAGAACGCTTCGTCGATCTCGGCCAGCGGGCGGCGCTGCACCATGCCGCCGGCCACGTTGACCAGCACGTCGATGCGCTCACCGAAGGCCGCCTGGGTGGCGGCGACCATGCCGGCTACGGCCTTGGCGTCGGTCACGTCGGCGCGGTGCACGATGGCGGTGCCACCGGCCGCTTCGATCTGCTTCAGGGTGTCCTGCGCGCTGGCTTCATCGTTGGCGTAGTTGATGCACACCTTGGCACCGGCCGCAGCCAGCTTGATCGAGATCTCGCGGCCGATGTCACGGCCGCCACCGGTGACGATGGCCACCTTGTTGTTGAATTGGGTCATGGAAAACTCCAGTAGTGCGTTGGGGGAAAGGAAAAAAGGGGGTCAGCGCGGCTGGGCCGGGCCGTCGAGTTTTTCGACGCGGCCGGTCACCAGCCACAGCGCCAGCAGCGAGGCCGGCACCAGTGCGGCCACCAGGATGAAAATGGGTGCGTAGGAGTCGTGGGTCATCGCCGGCACCAGCCAGGTGGTGATCAACGTGCCGGCCACCGCGGCCATGCCGCCCAGGCCGGCTACCGAGCCCACGGACTTGCCGCTGAAGATGTCGCCGGGCAGGGTCTGGATGTTGCCGATCGCAATCTGGAAGCCGAACAACACAAACGCAATGGTCACCACCGCCCACACCGGGTCGGTGGCCAGCACCGCGCCCAGCAGGGCCGGGGCCATGATCGCCCCGCCCAGGGTGATGACCACCTTGCGCGCCTTGTCCACGCTCCAGCCGGCCCCGATCAGCCGCCCGGACAACCAGCCGCCGCCGAGGCTGCCGATCATCGCGCCCACGTAGGGCACCCAGGCGAAGATGCCGATCTGCTTGATGTCAAAGCCGAAGGTGTCGGCCAGGTAGAGCGGCAGCCAGGACACGAACAGCCACCAGATCGGGTCCAGGAAAAACCGCGAAATCAAAATGCCCCAGGTCTGCCGATGGCCCAGCAGCTGGCGCATGCTGGGCACGTACTCGGCCTTGGGCGTGGCCGGCTGTTCGGTGGGCGCATCCAGGATCAACGCACGCTCGGCCGCGCTTACCCACGGGTGCTTGTCCGGGCCGGCGCGGTAGATGATCAGCCACGGCAGCAGCCAGATGAAACCGATCGCACCGATCAGGATGAAGGTGCCGCGCCAGCCCAGCCACAGGAACAGCACCGCGATCAGCGGCGCCGACACGATCGCGCCGATCGACGCACCGGCGTTGAACACGCCCTGCGCCAAGGCCCGCTCGCGCGCGGGGAACCACTCGGCGTTGGCCTTCACCGCGCCTGGCCAGGCGCCGGCCTCGCTGATGCCGAGCATCGCGCGGACCAGGCTGAAGGACAGGATGGAGTGGGTGACCGAGTGCAACGCGATCGAGATCGACCACACCGCAATGGACAGCGCAAAGCCGAGCCGCGTGCCGATGATGTCGAACAGGCGCCCGAACACGAACTGGCCGGCGGCGTAGAACAGCATGAACACCGTCACCAGCAGTGCGTAATCTTCCTTGGTGGCGCCCACGTCCTTGGAAATCTGCGGCCACATCACCGCCAGCGCGTTGCGGTCGATGTAGTTGATGACCGTGGCAATGGCGATGAGCGCCACGATCAGCCAACGGACGTAGGTACGGGCCTGCGTGGTCACTTTCATTTGCTGTCCTTGCCGGTGCTGCTGTCAAAGCGCTTCCAGCCGCCGTCCCAGCGCCAGCTGTGCCCGCCGCCACTTACCTCATGGCTGCCGGGCTTGCCCGGTTCATCGGCAATGCCCACCGCCACCCGCTTGCCGCCGGCCAGGTCCAGCACCAGCACGTCGGCATCCTTGCCGCGGTAATGCGCCATGGCGTCGATGCGGCTGTTGGCACCGCGCACGGTCTCGGCGGTGCCGTCGTACTGGCCGTGCGGTTCCAGCACGCCATAGAAGGTGGTGGCGGCCTGGCCATCCACGCGCTGCAGCAGCATCGGCTCGCGGCGCAGGTTGAACGACGGATCATTCGCGCCGCTCTCGCCGATCAACGCGCGCGACGGCGCGGTGCTGGCGAAGCGGTACGTATAGAAGCGCCCGTCCAGCAGCCAGGTCAGGCTGCGCGCCTCGCTGCTGGGCTCGCTGGAGGCATCCACCCACACGTGCTGGTAGCCGTTGGCCTTGCCCAGCACCGGGCGGCTGGTCACCGCCGACTGGCTGTTAAAGCCCACGTCCATGATGTGGCCGTTGAAGTGCAGCGGCAGGTCGTAGCGCGCGACCTTGCTGCCGGTCACGCGCAGCAGGTCCAGCACCACCGGCTCGCCCAGCGAGGGGTGGGCCAGCAGCAGCTGGGTGCGGGTGAAGCTCACCCCGTCGTAGGCACTGTCCATGCGTGCCGAGGCAATCTGGGTGTCGTCGCTGGTGGCAAACAGCAACGGCGTCGGTGCCAGCGGCTGGCCCTTCTTCCAGTCGCCGCCGAAGTGGCTCTGCTCGTTCACCACCAGCGTGTTGTGCGCGATGGTCTGGCGTGCCCAGCTGTTGTTCTCGGGCAGGTAGATGCCGCCGGCCTTGGCCTCGATGTTGAGGAAGCGCGCCGCGCCGTAGTCGGTGACCACGCGCTGGCCGTTGTCGTAGAACAGCCAGTTGAGCTTGTCGAAGTGGCCGTGGCCCATGCCCTGCTTGGTGTTTTTCATCACCAGCGCCTGGCCGTCCTCACCGCCCATGCGCAGGATCGCCAGCGCCCCTTCGGTGCCGTCCGGGCCGTCGCGCAGCAGCGTGGGCACGAACGCGAACGGCTTGGCCTTGTCCTGCGCCAGCGCCTGGGCCACCTGCAGGCCCTCGGGCGACAGCAGCACGCGCTTCTGCGCCTTGGCCACCGACAACAGGCGCGCATCTGTGGTGCGCGCGTAGGCGATGTCGATGCCGGCCACCAGCTCTTCGGTGTCCAGGCCCTTGTCCAGGATCGCGTCGTTGATCGGGAAGAAGTAGCCGCCGTAGCTGCTCTGCACCAGTGCATCCACCGCCTTGAGCAGCACGCCGTCGCGGCGCTTGAAGATGCCCTGCTGCGGGTCGTTGCGCTCGATCGCATTGGCGAACAGGATGAACGGCGCCAGCGCATACCGCTGGTAGTAGGGGCCTTCCTCGTAATAGCCATCGGGCGAGAACAGCTGGTCCACCTGCTTGAGGAAGCCGGCGCTGCCATCGCGCTTGCTGCCCTTCAGCGCCTTGTCCACATAGGTGGGGTCGCGCAGCACGTAACCGGTCATGCCCACCGCCGCCACCGCCCAGGTGGCATGGTTGTGGATCTTGTCGAAGTTCTCCGGCGTGCCGCTCAGGAAGTCGGCCATCGGCCGGAACACGTTGTCGTCGATGGTCTTCCGGTCCGCGGCGCTCAGGTTGTCGCGGATCGCGTCGTAGCCCTGCACCGCGCTCACCAGCCATACCGAATCGTTGAGCGTCTGCCAGAACAGCCGGCCGGGAATCTGGCCGCGTCCCTGCGGGTGTGCGCCCAGGCCCGGGTAGAGCTTGGCGTAGCCCAGCAGCAGGTCGCGTGCGTAATCGGCATAGACCTTGTCGCCCGTCAGCCGGTACAGCGCACCGGCGGCCTGGATGGCCTGGTAATTGCGCTTGTGCTGCTCGTGGGTGTAACCGCCGCCTTTGTCCTTGGGCACCGGTACATCGATGCCGGCCTTGATCATGCCGCGCACAAAGCGTTCGGCGCGCTGCTGCTCCTTGCTGAACACCGGGTAGCGGGCGCCGTCGCTGCGCATCTGCTGCCACTGTGCGGCGGTGACCAGTACCGGCGCACTGGCGCTGGTGGCGGGCTGCTGGGCGCTGGCAGGCGCGGCAGCAACGGCGGGCAGGGCGGCGGCGCTGAAGGAAGCAGCCAGCAGCAGCATCAAGGGCGTGGAACGCGTCATGGCAGGGTCTCGGCTGGAGTATCAGACTGCATTTCCGCCGTGGCGGTAAGCACGTTGTTGCGTACGCGCAGGTGGGGCTCGCCCACGCGGTGGCTGAAGCGCACGCGGCCGCTGTGCGCGAACTGGTTGTCTACCAGCGTGGCCTGCTGCACGCCCTGCAGGCGCAGGCTGGTGTCATCGGCCACGCCCACCTGCTGCAGCTGGTTGCCCTGCAGCAGCAGCGACGGCCCGAAGGTGCTCTCGTCGGTGCCGCCGCGGTACAGGGTCAACAGCGGCCCGCCGCTGCGGGTGAAGCGCGACGCCACAATTTCTACCTGCTCGGCGTTGTAGGTACCCAGGTCGTCGGTCTCGGCGGCGGCGGAAATCACGCTGCCGCTGATGTCGTCCACCGTGGTGTTGCGCAGCGTGATGCGCGCGGCCAGGCTGCCCTTGCCGGCGTTGACCACGTCGAAGGCCTTGTTGGCGGTCAACCCATGGATGCGGCTGTCTTCAATGTGCAGGGTGTAGTTGAACGCCTGGCTGCCCGGCGCAATGCGCACCACGGCGTTGCCGGCGGCATCGGGCGCCAGCGCGCCGTCGATCTCCAGCCGCGACAGCTTCAACGCGCCGCCGGCGCGGATCTCGAACAGGCTGGGGCGGGTGAACTGCAGGCTGGCCTGGCCACGCGCCGGCCCGATCACGCTCAGTGGGTGGTCCACGCCCAGCACCTGGTCCACCCGGTACTGGCCGCGTTGCAGCTGCAGGCGGTCGCCCGGGGCGCTGGCCGCGATGGCGCGGGTGAGGGTGTCTTCGCCCGGGGCCACCTTGCGCACGCTGCCACTGTCCAGCGCCACCGTGCTCAGCGCCTTCGGGTACCACGCCACGCCCACCTGGTCGCGGGCGACCGGTGCCAGGTCGCGCGGGGTACCGGCGGCGACCGTTTCCACCGGGTATTGCAGGCCGTTCGCCGCGCGCTGCAGGGTGACCTGGCGCGCGCTGACACCGGCCGGGAAGCCGGGCGACACGGCCGGGCTCTGCACGTTGCCGCTGAAGGCAATGCCGCCCAGGTCGCCCTGGCTGCGCAGCAGCGCGTTCCTGCCATCGCCGATGAACAGGTTGCCGGCCATGCGGCTGTTCACCGGCATGGCGTTGCGCTCGTCATCCAGCCCCGCGCCCAGGAACAACTGGCGCACGTTGATGAAGCTGTTGCGCTCGATCACCGCATCGTCCACCTGCTCGTAGCGGTTCAGCGGCGCGTCGCGGGTGCCGGCCATCACCGCCAGCGCGGCGGCGAAGTTGTCGCCGGCGATGTTTTCGAAATAGTTGTCGCGCACGATCTGGTGGCGGTTGATCACCCGCACGCCGCCGGTATGGGCCTTGTTGTTGCCCAGGAACACGTTGCGCTCCACCACGTTGCCGTGCCCGTGGCGCAGCACCATCGAGCCGCGCGATTCAAAGAACACGTTGCCGCGGTACAGGTTGCCGCCGGACTTGTTGGACACGATCTCCACTTCGCCGTCGCACTGCTCGAACCAGTTGTTCTCCACCACCGTATTCGAGTTGGACTGCGAGTCGGTGCTGGTGCCCACCCGAAGGGTCTCGCCGCCGTTGCTGCCCAGGTTGGGGCGCGGGCCGAACCAGTTGTGGTCGATGCGGTGGCGGTTGTCCAACCCGCTGGTGGCGTTGCGCACCACCACCAGGGTGGTGCCGGCGTTGGTCTTGCCCACCAGCTGGTTGTGGTCGAAGCGGTTGTGCTGGCCGTACATGCCCACCCAGTTGTCCGACTGCTGGCGGTCCGGCTTGTTGTAGCCGTCGATCACCACCCCGGTCACCCGGCTGTGGGTGGCCCACTCCTTGGACGAGGCGCGGAAGGACACCACTTCGCCGCCGGGTGCCCAGCCATCGCGGAACACCAGGTTGGACACCTCCAGGTAGCTGCCGGCCAGCCGCAGCTGCGACTGACCGCTCAGGATCACCTTGCCGGGGGTCTGCGCCGTCAGCTTAATTGGTTGACCAATTTTGCCGGTGCCGCGCAGAAGCAGATTGGTATCGCGCCACACGCCGTCCGCGAGGATCACCGTATCGCCGGGTTGCAGGGTGTTGGCCACCTGCGCATAGGCGGCAGCGTCGTGGACCAGGTGATTGGCGGCGAAGGCGGGCAGGGCGCCCAGCAACAGGCCCGTGGCCAGTGCCGCAGCAAGCGGGCGCAGCGCCCATGGCGCATGCGAATGGTGCAAAGTCACAGGCTTACCCTCCCAGATCAACCGTGGCGTCCAACGCGAGTCCGGATCGTAACAGGTCGGGCGCGGCGCGCGTCAACCACAATCGCATACCACTTTAGGTGCATGTGGTTGGCCGGTTGCGCATATTCCTGCTGCATCCGCACATTAAATCCGCGCAAAGTGGTCTAGGCGGATCACAGGGGTAGACTTTAGTACCAATTCATTGACATTGGTCCAGCAACCGTGAATTGTCCGGATCGAATCCGTGTAGTCGGACGATCCATCCTGGGAGGGAGATCACGATGTTGCATGACCGCCGTACGGCCTCGCCACGAGGCCTTCGCCGCACCGCGCTGCATGGCGCGCTGTTGTATGCCCTGTCTGTCACCGCGGCCGTGCCGCTGGTGTATGCACAGGACGCCGAAGCACCGCCCGCACAGCCCACCACCCTGGACCAGGTCCAGGTCACCGGCGTGCGCGGCACCATCCAGACCTCGATCGACAAGAAGCGCGAAGAGACCGTGGTGTCCGACGTGCTTGCTGCCGAGGACATCGGCGACCTGCCGGCCCTGTCCATCGGCGAGGCCATCGAAACCATCACCGGTGCCTCCACCCATCGCGAAAAGGGCGGTGCGTCGGAAATTTCGATCCGTGGCCTGGGCCCGTTCCTGGGCTCGTCCACGTTCAACGGCCGCGAAGCGACCAATGGCAGCGGCGACCGCTCGGTGAACTTCAACCAGTTCCCGTCCGAGCTGATCAACAGCGTGGCCATCTACAAGACCCAGCGCGCCGACTTCGTCGAAGGCGGCGTGGCCGGCACCGTGAACATGGAAACGGTCAAGCCGCTCGAATACGGCAAGCGCACCATCCAGGTCGATGGCCGCGGCACCTGGCAGGACTACGACGACCGCCTCAAGGACAAGGACGGCG
>NZ_QAIW01000141.1:8020-12090 GCF_003061285.1 Stenotrophomonas sp. HMWF003
TACCGCCAGCTACATCGACCAGTTCGACATGGGCGGGGCCGGCAAGCTCGGCGTCTCGGTGGGCGTGCAGGCCCTGCAGGGCAGCAACCCGGAAGAAATGTTCTCCAGCAGCTCCACGTGGGTGGCCTGCGACGGCCGCGAAACCGTGGGCGCCACCCGCAACTGCACCCCGGTGGACGGCAACCAGGTCGCCAATGGCGTGCCGTATTACCTGGTGCCCAGCAGCCGCATCTACCGCCAGTTCATCGAACACGACAAGCGCGACTCGCAGTTCGCCGCGCTGCAGTGGCGCCCCAACGACACCGTGGAAGTGAACGTCGATTACCAGCATTCCAAGCGCGACTACACCGAAGACCGCTCGGACCTGTCGCTGTCGTCGATGATGCGCAACCTCAACAACCGCGTGGTCACCGATGACGGCGCGCTGCTGCACCACACCGGCAGCACCACCATCGACTCCACCGGCAACTTCCTGGAGCGCATGGAGGAATACACCGGCGGCGGCTTCAACGTCATCTTCCGGCCCAGCCCGGCGTGGACGCTGTCCACCGACCTGTCCTACTCCAACACCCAGCGCGACCAGATCGAGCGTTCCACCCGCCTGCGCGCCGGCCGTACCGACGTCAACGGCAAGCCGGTGGGCGGCATCAAGAACACCCGCTACGTCGATTACACCTACGACTACAGCGGCGACGTGCCCAGCATCACCCTGGATCCGGCATTCGACGTGAACAACCCGGACAACTACACCGATTCGGCGCTGATCCGTCGCCGCCAGCAGAGCCGCGAGCACACCATCCGTGCGCAGCGCTTCGATGCGGCGTTCACCCCGGAAAGCGGCTTCTTCACCGCCATCAAGGGCGGCGTGCGCCATTCCGAAGCGACCTACACCGACTTCACCGACACCCGCGACATCACCACCACCAATGTCGCCGCGATCCGTGCGGCCAACCGCGCCTGCCGCCAGGAATTCCCGCAGAAGGACTTCCTGGCCAACGCCAGCGGCAACACCATCGACCAGTGGGCCAGCTTCGACAGCCGCTGCCTGTTCAACGCCTTCACCGGCGTGGACGACACCGGCCTGAGCGCCGACCTGCGCAACCCGGCCAACAACGATGTCACCGAGAAAACCAACGCCCTGTACCTGATGGGCGACTACAGCAGCGAATGGTTCGGCCTGCCGGTCACCGGCAACATCGGTGTGCGCGGCGTGCGTACCGACGTGCGCTCGGTGGGCCTGCGCAGTGGTCTGGATGTCATCAATAACGCCGATGGCACCGTGACCCTGCGCCCCACCGGCGACTTTACGCGGCAGATCCTCAAGTCCAGCAACACCGAATGGCTGCCCAGCTTCAACGCCGCCTTCGAACTGCGTCCGGACCTGCTGCTGCGCGTGGGTGCCTACCGCGCCATGTCGCGCCCCGACCTGGCCGCCGAAGGCTTTGGCCGCAGCTTCACCCTGGACGAGGCCGACACCGACTTCCGCACGGTGGCCGAAGCGCTGGGCAACATCACCGCCACCGGCAACCCGCGCGCCAAGCCGCTGATGTCCTGGAACGCCGACGTCTCGCTGGAGTGGTATGCCAACGAAGACTCCATGCTGTCCACCGCCATCTACTACAAGCAGTTCAACGGCGGCTCGGTACCGGTGGTGGTGGGCGAGACCTTCGACATCGACGGCCAGAGCGTCACCGTGCCGGTGGAGCAGCTGGCCACCAGCGACCAGAAAAGCGACCTGATCGGCTTCGAGCTCACCGGCTCGCACAGCTTCAGCTACCTGCCGGGCATCTTCTCCGGGCTGGGCGTGAAGGCCAGCTACAACTACGCCCATTCCAACTTCAAGACCGAAGACCTGCGCCTGGGCGAGTCCACCGACCCCATTACCGGCGTCTTCACACCCGGGATCGTCGAGCCGGCCAACATCTTCGGGCTATCCAAGCACGTGGCGTCGGCCCAGGTGTACTGGGGCCTGGGCAAGCTGGACCTGCAGGCCATCTACAAATACCGCTCGGATTATTACCAGCAGTTCGTCGGCGACCCGTCGCAGAACCGCTACGTGCGCGACAATGGCTCGCTCGACTTCCGCGCCACCTACAAAGTGAACAAGCACCTGTCGCTGTCGTTGTCGGCCAGCAACCTCACCGACGAGCCGCGGGTGTCGGATATGCCCATCCTGGGCAGCTTCCGCGAGTACACCACCTACGGGCGGCGCTATTATCTCGGGGTGCGCTACCGCTTCTGAGGTCAGTGGCGCGGTTTTCCCAACCGCGCCGCTCTCTGAGGGCGCGGGTCGCATGATGGTCCCCAGCCACCGTACAGCCAGGTCTTGATGATGTCCGAACCCCGTCTCTACCAGTCCATTGCCGCCGAAATCGTCGCGCTGATCGAGAGGGGCGAATTCCCGCCGGGCTCGCGGCTGCCCGGCGAACGCGACCTGGCCGAGCGCCTCGGCGTCAGCCGGGTGACCGTGCGCGAGGCGGAAATCGCGCTGGAAGCGCAGGGGCTGATCACCATCAAGACCGGCTCGGGCGTGTATGTGAAGGCGCGCCCGTCGCAGGCCCCCGGCGCGCTGCCGGACGTGTCTGCCTTCGACCTCACCGCCGCCCGCGCGGTGATCGAAGCCGAAGCAGCGGCCATGGCCGCCAGCCGCATCACCGACGAAGAACTGCAGGACCTGGCCGGCCTGATCGCGGCCATGGTCGACCCGGCCTCGGGCGAGGCCGCCGCCAGCGAAGCCGACCGCCAGTTCCACCTGTCCATTGCCCGCATTGCCGGCAACCCGGTGGTGGAGCACTGCGTGCAGCTGATCTGGCGCATGCGCAATGAACTGCCGCGGGTGCGGCAGGTGTATGCCAACGTCTGCCACAACGACGACGACACCCGCGACGAAGAACACACCGCCATCCTCGACGCCCTGCGCGCGCGCGACCCGGCGGCCGCACGGCTGGCCATGCGCAACCACTTCCAGCGCCTGTTCGAATCCATGCTGGAAGCCACCGAAAACGAAGCGCTGGCTGAAATCCGCCGGCGTACCCAGCAGGACCGCGAACGCTTCATGGCCGCCACCGGGCACTGAGCCCGGCGCGGGCGGGGCCGGTTACTCGCCCTGGTACTGCTTTTCTTCCACCAGCTGCGAACCGGCCACGCGGTTGATCTCGTTCTTCACCTTCACCCGCTCGCCGTTGGTGCCGTACACCCCACGCGCCAGCTGGATGAACGCATCGTCGAACACCTGCGCCGCTTCCTTGTCGCGCAGCTGGTCCTGGATGTCCCACATGCGCACGTTGATGGCCTTGAGCTGATCCTTCAGCGCGTCCAGCCCCGGCTGGCTGGCCAGCTGCTGCTGCCACAGCGGCCACAGGCCATCGAGTTCCTTGCGGACGTTGGCGTTCTTGCCCGCATCGCTGATGCGTTCGGCCTTGATTTCCAGGATGGTGATCTTGTCGATCAGCTCGCCAATCGATACCGGGGTCAGGATCGCGTCCACGCCATTACTCGCAACAGGTCAGAGCGGCCCATGATAGCGCGGCCCCCGTGCGGCATCGTGGACGCAGGATTTACGCTGATTTTGCGCCCCTGCCGCCGCCGCGGCATGGCGGCTTTACGGCCCCTGCGGGAACACTGCCCACCTCGACGGCGCCGCCGTCCGATGGAGTGCTTACCGTGGTGGTTGAACAGATGAAAGGGCGCAGGGCGCGCCGCTGCAGCGTGCTGCTGCTGGGCCTGGTGATGAGTGGTGCGGCGGCGGCCGCGGTGGAGGGCAATGCGACCCTCACCACCGATTACGTCTGGCGCGGCAGCTCGCAGAGTGACGGCGACCCGGCCGCACAGGCGGGCGTCAAACTGGGCAGCGAAAGCGGTTGGTACGCCTCGGTGTGGGGCTCAGGGGTGTCGTTCCAGCCCGACAACGGCGCGCGCAGCGAATTCGACGTCGTGGCCGGGTGGGGTGGGGCGCTGGGCCAGGACTGGGCACTGGACGTCAACCTCACCCGCTATCTCTACCCGTCCAGCACCGTGGATCTGAACTGGACCGAGCTCAACAGCACCCTCACCTGGCAGCAGCGTTACTG
>NZ_QAIW01000142.1:0-1894 GCF_003061285.1 Stenotrophomonas sp. HMWF003
CCATGCCCGCCGTGCCGACCGGCTGGCCGCCGAGGCGGCCGAGGTAGCCGCGCAGGGCGGCGCCGCGGTAACGCAGGTGGTGCAGACCATGGCCGGCATCGAAGTGTCGTCACTGCGCATCGCCGACATCACCACCGTCATCGACGGGATCGCTTTCCAGACCAACATCCTGGCCTTGAACGCGGCGGTGGAAGCGGCGCGGGCCGGGGAAGAGGGGCGCGGGTTTGCTGTGGTCGCCTCCGAAGTACGCGCGCTGGCGCAGCGTTCGGCCCAGGCCGCGCGCGAGATCAAGGGGCTGATCGAGGCCTCCAGCACCCAGGTGGCCGAAGGCAGCCAGCTGGCCCAGCAGGCCGGGCAGACGCTGCAGCGGGTGGTGGCGTCGGTGGGCGAACTGGGCGGGTTGATCGAGGAAATCGCCAGCGCCAGCCAGGAGCAGGCCGCCGGCATCGAGCAGGTCAACCAGGGCATCGTGCAGATGGACGGGGTGACCCAGCAGAACGCGGCGCTGGTGGAAGAAGCCTCGGCCGCGGCACGGGCGTTGAACGCGCAAGCGGCCGACCTGCAGCACACCGTGGGCCGCTTCCGTCTGGCCGAACCGGCTGCCGCCGTACGCCGTTCGGCGGCCGCCTGAGCCCGTCCAGCGGCGCGCGCAGCCCCGGCCGCGCGCGCCGCTGACCAGATCCGGCACAGCGTCAAGCCTACCGGCCACTGCGCCGAGCGGGCATAATCCGCGCCAGAATTCCCGGCGGCTCAGCCAGCAGACCAGGGTAGGGGATGGACGGCCGTCCCCCGCATCGCCCTGCAACCAGCCTGCAACATCCACGCAATACCGTGCCCCATCGCTGTGAAGACAGCGGTGCCGATGTTGTTCATCCGCGTGTTCCCCACGCCACCCGATCTGTACTCCCCGAGACCCCTGCATGCCTGCCTTCCGCACCACCTCCGTGTCGCTGCCGTCCCGTCATTCCACCGCGCTGCCGCGCCGCCATGCACTGGCGCTGGCCTGCGCCACCGCTTCGCTGTTCGGCCTGGCCGGCACCGCGATGGCACAGGACGCGTCGCCGACCTCGCTGGACACCATCACCGTCAACGCCGACCACCGCGAGCGCAACCTGCAGGAAGTGCCGGTGTCGGTGGGCGTGGTCCAGGGCGAGCAGATCCGTGACTACACCGCCGGCGGCGACGACACGCTGCTGGCGCTGTCGGGCAAGGTACCCAGCTTCTACGCCGAAACCACCACCGGGCGCATCTTCCCGCGCTTCTACATCCGTGGCCTGGGCAATATCGACTTCTACCTGGGTGCCTCGCAGCCGGTCTCGATCATCCAGGACGACGTGGTGCTGGAGCACGTGGTGCTGAAGTCCAACCCGGTCTACGACGTGGACCAGATCGAAGTGCTGCGCGGCCCGCAGGGCACGCTGTTCGGCCGCAACACCACCGCCGGCATCGTCAAGTTCGACACCATCAAGCCGAGCCAGGAATCCAGCGGCCGCGTGCAGGCCAGCTACGGCAGCTTCGGCAGCGTGGCCATCGATGGCGGCGTGGGCGGTGCGATCAACGACATCGCCTCGTTCCGCGTGTCGGCGCTGTACCAGCACCGCGATGACTACGTCGACAACACCTACACCGGCCCCAGCGCCGACGGCACCGTGGCCCCGCGCAAGAACGCGATGGGCGGCTTCGATGACCGCAACGTGCGCGCCCAGCTGCTGCTGCAGCCGACCGACAATTTCTCGCTGCTGGCCTCGGCCCACGCGCGCGACTACGACGGCACCTCGACCCTGTTCCTGCGGGGCGCGATCACCAAGGGCTCCAACAAGACCGACGTGGCGCGTGACCGCGTGGCCTACGACGAAGCCGACAACAACCCGCAGTCGTACAAGACCTACGGCGG
>NZ_QAIW01000143.1:0-8748 GCF_003061285.1 Stenotrophomonas sp. HMWF003
CGCTGGCCCTGATCGGCCCGCACCGCAGTGTCTCCACGCTGAGCCTGCGCGAGGTGGCCCGCGAGGCCGGGATCGCGCCGAATTCGTTCTATCGCCAGTTCCGCGACATGGACGAACTGACCGTGGCGCTGATCGACCTGGCCGGCCGTTCCCTGCGCACGATCATCGGCGAGGCCCGCCAGCGCGCGGCGTCATCCGAACGCAGCGTGATCCGGCTGTCGGTGGAGACCTTCTTCGAACAGCTGCGCGCCGACCACAAACTGCTGCACGTGCTGCTGCGCGAAGGCAGCGCCGGCTCGGACGCGTTCAAGCAGGCGGTGGACCGCGAGCTGGGCTACTTCGAAGACGAACTGCGGGTCGACCTGATCCGGCTGGCCGCCGCCGATGGCGGCGCGGTGCTGCACGAACCGGCGCTGGCGTCCAAGGCGATCACCCGGCTGGTGTTCGCCATGGGGGCCACCGCCGTGGACCAGCCGCAGGAAAAGGACGCCGAGCTGATCGAGCAGCTGTCGCAGATGCTGCGCATGATCATCACCGGCGCGCGCACCATCGCCGGCAACCCGCCGACGCGTTGATCGGGGAGAGACGTACCACCCAACGGTCGTTACCTACCGCTTGCCGAGCTTGTCGCCGAGGCGGTCCAGGCGGGCCGAGACTTCCTTCAATGCCAGGCTGCCCTTGCTGGACAGCCACGACAGTTCGTCCTCCATGAAACCGCGCTTGTCCTGCGCCTTCTCCGCCTCCGGCAGCGGCGGCAGGATGTGCGCGAAGTAGCTCTTGCCGAGCAACCGGTGCAGCACGCGCTCGCCTGGGAACGGTTCGCCGTTGTTCAATGCACGCGCCGCCTTGAGCAGGTTGCGCACGTCGTACTGCACCGGGCTGATGTCGGGCACCTGCTTGGGCAGCCCCAGCAGCGTGTACACCGCCACCCGCGCGGTGCGGATCGAACTTTCCATGGTGAAGATCACATCGTTGCGGGTTTCCACGAACTGGCCGAGCAGGCCCAGGTTGGTGCAGCCGGCCGGCACCACGTGCGGGCGATCGCCGGCGGCACGCGGCATGAACTGCGCGGTGATGTACGGCATCAGCGCCAGCCTGACCTTGGTGGCGGCCGCCACCACATCCAGCTGGTCGCCGATGCCCAGGTGATGGCACAGCTCGGCCAGGATCTCGCGGCCGGTACAGGCCGGCATCGGCTTCTTGATGTGGTTGCCGTCCTGGTCCATCAGCAGCGCATACACCCAGACCACCAGCACATCGCGTGGCTGGTCGACGAAATGCGGCTGGCGGTTCACGGTGAAGCTGATCACCCAGTTGGAGTCGGTGATGGTGATCACCCCACCGGTAACGGTACGGCCCGAATACGGGTCGTTGACCGACAGCGAGGCGATCTTGTCCACCAACGGCGACGGACGGCAGGTGAGCGTGGCCGATTCCCACATCGAGCGGTCGATGTCGCCGTAGAACTTCTCCGGCTTGCCAAAGATCGGCGACTGCCGCGCCAGGTTGCGCCACAGCGCCCAATCGCTGTCCTCGCCCGGTTCGTGCCGATCACGCTGCAGCACCGGCGCGGTATCCATGTCGCCGTAGGCGGTGCCTTCGGTCATCGAGCCGGTCAGCGCGAACACCAGGTCGCCCTCGCCCACCGCGATGCGGTCCTCGCGCCCGCCGACCTTGCAGCGGATCGCAGTGACGGTGCGCGCGTCGCCGGCGACGGCCATCTCCAGGTCATGCACACGTGTATCGAACTGGATCTGCACGCCCTGCGCGCGCAGCATGCGTGCCAGCGGCACCACGAAACTCTCGTACTGGTTGTACTTGGGAAACACCAGCGCGGACATGTCGTTCAGGCCGTCGATCGCGTCCAGGAAGCGGTGCATGTACAGCTTCATCTCCAGCAGGCTCTGCCAGTTCTCGAAGGCGAACATCGACCGCCAGAAGAACCAGAAGTTGCTTTGCAGGAAGCCTTCGCTGAAATAGTCCTCGATGGTCACATCGTCCAGCTCTTCCTTGCGCTTGAGCAGCAGCTTGACCAGTTCCCACTGCTGGCCACGGCTCAACCCGAACGTGGAAAAATCCTTGATCCTTCCCTGCTGGTGCAGCAGCCGCGCCTTGGACCAGTTCGGGTCGTGGTCGTTCACCGCGCGGTATTCGTCCAGCACGCTGAAGCCCTCGGGCAGCTCCAGCGCGGGCACGTCCTGGAACAGGTCCCAGAAGTTGTCGTAGTTCCAGTTCATCTCGCGGCCGCCGCGCACCAGATAACCCTGCTCCGGGTTGCCGGCGCCATCGAGCGAGCCGCCTTCGATGTCCAGGCTGTCGATCAGGGTGATGTTGGCCGCCGGCATGCCACCATCGCGGATCAGGTAGAACGCCGCGGCGAGCCCGGCAATGCCGGTGCCGATGATGTACGCGTGGCGCTGCGCGATGCCTTCCGGCGGCAGCGGCCGATTGCGCATGTAGCCGCCCATCGTGTCCGGCGGCGGCAGCGTGTTGAGCGGCTGGTTGGACCAGTAGGTGCGACTGCCATCGGGCTCGTGCTCGAACGAGGGCGAAGTGGCGGGCGTGGCGGACTGCGCCGGCAGCTGGGTCATTGCACCTATCCTTATGGTCTTCAGGGGTATCGCAGGGCCGCTCGCGGCCTTGCGGCGACGGTAGCACCGCCGTCCTTTCCATCAGGTTACGCCGCCGATCCCGGCGCGCCTTGATCGACATCAATCGGCGCGGTATGCAGCGCGCCCTCATCGCACTGCACCCGCGTGAAGACCCCGGCTTCACGCCACCCGCACCATACTTTGCCGAATGCTTTACATACGGAACGCCCATTCGTGAGCCGGCACACGGCGCTTGCGCGCGCAAAGAAAGGACTTCACTGCACCGCTCTGCTCCTGTGCAGTGGCGCGGCCATGGCTCAATCGCCCAGCGGTGACGCAGCTGTTCCGGCGCTGGACTGGCAGCAGTCGCAGCAGCGCCTGGAACAGGTCTCCGATGCGCTGGCCGCCGCCGATGCCTCGGTGCGCAACAAACAGGACCTGCAGGACGCCACCCGGCTGCTGCGCCTGCCGGAGATCACCGGTGAAGTGCGCCGCCTGCAGTTCCAGAAAACGCTCACCCTGCCCTTGGGCTCGCTGGCCCCGGTGGCCGAGGCGTTCGGCATCGACTCGCCGTTGCAGTTCACCGAGCGCGACTGGCGCACCCGCCCGGTCGTCACCGCGGTGCTGCCGCTCTACACCGGTGGCCTGATCCCGGCCGCGCAGCAGGCGGCCGCCGGCGCCACCGCGCAGGCCAGCGCCGAACGCGAATCGCAGCGCCAGTCGTTGAGCGTGCAGCTGGCTCAGGCCTACTTCGGGCAGCGCCTGGCCGAACAGGCCGTCGACGTGCGCCGTGACGTGCGCGACGGGCTGCAGCGCCACCTCGACGACGCGTTGAAGCTGGAACGCGAAGGCTTCGCCACCCGCGCCCAGCGCCTGCAGGCCAACGTGGCCCGCGACAAGGCCGAGCGCGACTATCAGAAGTCCCTCAATGACCTGCAGACCCTGAAGGCCGCGCTGGCCACCCTGCTGCGCAGCGGGGGCGAAGTGCGCCCGCTGTCGCCGTTGTTCGTACACCGCACGCCGATTGGCGCACTGCCCACCTTCGAACGTGATGCGCAGGCCCGGCAACCGCAGATCGCGCGGCTGCGCGCCCTGGTGGCGCAGGCCGAGCAAGGCGTGCGCGTGCAGCAGGCCAAGCTCAAGCCCACCGTCTACCTGTTTGGCCAGTACGACTTCCTGCGCCGCGATGAAATGCTGACCGACCCGGACTGGGCGTTCGGCATCGGCCTGAAGTACACCTTCCTTTCCCCGAGTTCACGTCCGGCGCAGATCAGCGCCGCGCGTGCGCAGCAGGAACAGGCCGAAGCTGGCCTGCGCGAAGCCGAAAACCAGGTCACCCTGGGCGTACGGAAGGCGTGGTACGAACTGGATACCGCGCGCCAGCAGTTCCTGCTGCTGGACAGCAGCATCGAGCAGAACCGCGAAAACCTGCGCCTGCAGGAGCTGGCGTTCCGCGAAGGCCAGGCCACCTCGCTGGACGTGATCGATGCGCGGCTGGGGCTGGGCGGTGCGCAGGTGGAACGCGCACAGGCCGCCTACCAGTACGACGTGGCGTTGGCGCAGTTGCTGGAGATCAGTGGACAGATGGACCGTTATGAAGAATTCCGCCGCCAGGCCGACGAGGTGATCGCGCATGAATGACACACTGCAGGCGCCGGCCGACGCGCCGCCGCCGAACAAGCGCAAGCTCGGCATTGCCCTCGCGCTGGTGCTGGCGATCGTGGTGGTGGTTGGCCTGTGGCTGGCCTGGCGCAGCCCCGCCGAACAGCTGCAGGGCATGGCCGACGCCGACACCGTCAACGTGGCCGCCAAGATCACCGCACGCCTGGCCACGCTGAAGGTGCGCGAAGGCGACCGGGTCCAGGCCGGCCAGGTGCTGTTCGTGTTGGACAGCCCGGAAGTGGCCGCCAAGGAAGAACAGGCGCAGGGCGCGCTGGAGGCGGCCAGCGCGGTCGCCGACAAGGCCGACGAAGGCGCACGCAGCGAGGACATCCGCGCCGCGCAGGCCAACTGGAAACGCGCCGAAGCCGGTGCCACGCTGGCCGACGCCACCTACCAGCGCGTGCAGAACCTGTTCAACGAAGGGGTCATGACCCGGCAGAAGCGCGATGAGGCGCTGGCCCAGGCACGCAGCTCGCGCGAGCTGTCCAACGCCGCCCGCGCACAGTACGACCAGGCACTGGCGGGTGCGCGCGAACAGGACAAGCGCGCCGCACAGGGCCAGGTTCGCCAGGCGCGTGGCGCGGTGGCCGAAGTGGATGCCGCGCGCGAGGAGGTCAACGGCCGCGCGCCGCTGGCCGGCGAGATCAACAAGCGCATGGCCGACGTCGGCGAGCTGGTCCCGGCGGGCTACCCGGTGTTCACCCTGGTCGACATCGACCGCATGTGGGTCTCGATCAACCTGCGCGAATCGCAGATGCGGGGCCTGAAGATCGGCAACCGGCTGCGCGGTCAGGTACCCGCGCTGGATCGCGAGGTCGAGTTCGAGGTGTACTTCATCAACCCGGCCGGCGATTACGCCACCTGGCGCGCCACCCGCCAGTCGTCGGGCTACGACGTGCGCAGCTTCGAGATCCGGCTGCGCCCGGTGGGGCGCGTGGAGGGCTTCCGCCCCGGCATGAGCGTGCTGTTCGCGTGGCCGCAGGGATGAACCGGTCGCGGCGGGCGGGCTTCGGCGCCGCCTTCCAACGCGAGCTGCAGCACCTGCGCAGCGACCGCGCCGACCTGCTGCTGGTGACGCTGTTGCCGCTGCTGATGCTGGGCGTGCTGGCCTGGTTGTTCGCCGCGTCGGTGATGCGCGACATTCCCATTGCCATTGTCGACCTGGACCACAGTGCCGAGAGCCGCCTGCTGGCCCGCATGCTGGATGCAAGCCCGGGAATCGCCGTGGCCAGCCAACCGGCCAGCCTGGCCGATGCGCAGGCGCAGCTGCGGCGGCTGGAGGTGTTTGCCGTGGTGCTGGTCCCGCGCGATGCCACCCGCCAGGCGCTGCGTGGCAGCCAGGGCACGGTGTTTGCCTACTACAACGCCACCTACCTCACCACCGGGCAGTCGGCGGTACGCGACATCGTGGAAGCGGTCGGCGCGTGGAATGCGCGCCTGCTGAGCGGCGGCATCGGCAAACAGGTCGGCCCGGCCAAACTGCGCGCGCCGCCCATCGCGGTGCAGTCGGACATCCTGCACAACCCGGCGCGCAGCTACGAACTGTTCCTGCTGCCGCTGCTGTTTCCGGCGGTGTTGTCGCTCGGACTGGCGCTGGCCGTGGCCGCCAGCCTGGGCCGCGAAGTGCGCGACGGACAGCTGCGCACCTGGCTGGGCAGCGCACCTTGGGCAGCCATCGCCGGCAAGATCTGCCCCTATGTGGCGCTGTTTTCGGTGTATGGCGCGCTTGGCGTGCTGTACCTGGCGCTGCTGCGCGGCGACGGCGTCGCCGGCAGCCTGGGATTGCTGATGCTGGGCCAGCCGCTGTTCTACCTGGCCTGCGCGGCGGTGGCGCTGCTGTTCGTGGGACTCACCCGCGACATGGGCACCGCGCTGTCGGCGATCGGCTTGAGCATCGGCACGGCGTTGGCATTCTCCGGTGCCACCTTCCCGGTGGTGGACGCGCCGCTGTTCACCCGCATCTGGAACCTGCTGCTGCCGCTCACCGCCTACGTCAAGCTGCAGACCCAGCAGCAGTTCGTCGGCGCGCCATGGACGGTCTCGCTGTGGCCGTTGGCCACGCTGCTGCTGATGGTGCTGGTGGCCGGCGGTGTCGGCGGCTGGCGCCTGATCGTCGCAGCGCGCGCCCTGCCCACCCCGGTAGCACCGTCCAACGGAGCGGCCGCATGAGCCGCTTCACCAGTAGCCTGCGCCAGACACTGCGCGCGGTGCTGACCGACCGCTATGCGGTGGTGCTGATGATCGGCGCGGTGGTGCTGTACTCATTCTTCTACCCGGCCGCGTATCGCCACCAGGTGGCCAGCAACCTGCCCATCGTGGTGGTCGACCACGACCAGAGCGCCACCAGCCGCGAACTGCTGCGCCGGGTGGATGCACTGCGCACCGTGCGCATCGTGGCCCAGCCCGCCACCCTCGACCAGGCCCGCCACGCGCTCGAGCGTGGCGAGGCCGAAGGCATCCTGCTGATTCCCGCCCAGCTGGAGCGCGACATCCTGCGCGGTGGCGCCGGCCACCTGGTGCTGATGGGCAACGGTGCCTACCTCGGCCGCGCCAGCTGGGTACTGGGTGGCGTGGCAGACGCCCTGACCGCGTTCGCGCGCGAAACGGCCGTTTCGCAGGCCGCCTTCATGGGCGCTCCGCAGCCACCGCCGATCACCCTGGTGCAGCGGCCTCTGTTCAACACGCTGGAAGGCTACGGCAGCGCCATCGTGCCCGGCGTGGCCGAACTGATCGTGCATCAGACGCTGTTGATGGGCATCGGCGTGCTGCTGGGTACGCGGCGCCTGGCGCTCGGCCGGCGCCTGCGTTTCGACCTGCCCACCCTGGCCGGCATGGCGCTTGGCTTCGGCATCATCGGCCTGCTGGGCCTGCTCTACTACGCCGGCTTCACCGCGTGGGTGCAGGACTATCCGCGCGGGGGAAATCCGCTTGGGCAGCTGCTTGGCGGCACCTTGTTCATTGCCGCCACGGTGGCGTTCGGCCTGTTTGTCGGCAGCTTCTTCGCCACCCGCGAACGCGCCTTCCAGGTGGTCATCGCCTGCTCGATCCCGCTGTTTTTCCTGGCCAACCTGTCCTGGCCGGCGGTCACCTCGCCACCGGCACTGGTGGCCCTGGCGCACCTGTTGCCCACCACCACCGGCATCAACCTGATGGTGCGCCTGAACCAGATGGATGCCCGCCTGGGCGAGGTCAGCCACGAGCTGTGGACGCTGGCCGCGTTGCTGGTGCTCTACGGTACGCTCGCCGTCTGGCGGCTGGGCGCACGCGGGCGCACGCGGGCGCACACCTTGACGGTGAAACCCGGCGGCAACCGACGTGTGGCCGAATGAAGTGCGGCACGCCTTGACGCCTTGACGCCTGCCCCATGCCACTGACCCGGGCACGAAAATGCCGGCCCCAAGGGACCGGCATCGGGTCATCGCTCCCTGGAGCGCAGGATCAGCGGTACTGACGCTCGCAGCGGCGCTCGACCACGCGGTCACCGTTCTTCTGCTGACTGCGGCCCTGGATGTTGCGGCCCGCAGCGCCACCCGCGACAGCGCCGGCCACGGTCGCCAGCTTCTTGCCGTTGCCACCGCCCACCTGGTTGCCCAGCAGGCCGCCCACCACCGCACCGGTAGCGGTACCGGCAATACGATTGGGGTCCTTCGCGTTGCGCTGCACTTCCACGTTCTTGCAGACAACCTTGCTGCCGTCGTTGAAGCGGCGGCCTTCATCCTTCGGGCCGTACGTCTGCGCGGCGGCGCCGAACGAGGCGGCAATCAGGGCGCCCATGCACATCACACGTTGAATCGTCTTCATGTTCGTCTCCTCATTCGCAGGACATGGACCGAGCCTGCGCCCGTTGGCTGCAACCGACAGTGAAAACATGTCGAGGCCACGTCAATGTCCGGATCGCGTTCAGGCGGCGGACACCTGCGGGCACAGTGGCGCGGCGTCGACGCATGCGTCTCCCACAGCCCCGTATCATCCCGCGTGGTCCTTTCAATCCTGCCGCGGGGGACGTCCCTGTTCTGCCCCGGCAAACCAACTTCCGCTGGCAACCGGTGCAAAGTGCGATGACAACCACCACGCTGCTGCTCGAGGGGAGCGCCATTGATGACATCGCCAGCTTCTACGCCGAAATCAACCGCGTGTTCATGGCGGCCGAAGACTGGCAGCTCGGCCCCAGCCTGGATGCACTGGATGACCTGCTGTACGGCGGCTATGGCGCACTGGCCGGGCACGCGGCCGTCAGCGTGCACTGGGCAGACATCGCGCACAGCCGTGCAGCACTCGGCGTGGCAGCAACGCGCGCCTGGCTGCAGGACAAACGCGCCCGGCCGGGCACCTTCAACCTGCAGATCATCGATGCCCAGCTCGACGCACTGGCGCGCGGCGTCGGCCAGACCTACTTCGACATCGTGATGGACATCTTCGCCGCGCATCCCGACGTGCGGCTGACCACGGACTGATCGGCAGCGCCGCTGTTGCGGGTGCCGACGGTGTTCTGCAC
>NZ_QAIW01000144.1:0-11426 GCF_003061285.1 Stenotrophomonas sp. HMWF003
GGTCGAGGGGCATGGCTCGCATTGGATTGGGGACGGGGGCGCCGGAGGCAGGGCCGGAAGGCTTACAATGGCGCTGAGGGAAGTCTATCCGACCGGCCAGGCCGGGTTGTCCCACCCGCAGGGAGAGTCGTTGTGGCGGTGATGCAGCAGATCCAGACCGAAGTGGAGCGTTACCCCCTCGTGTTGTTCATGAAGGGCACCCCCCAGTACCCCATGTGCGGGTTCTCCAGCCGGGCGATCCAGGCCCTGATGGCCGCCGGCGCGGTCGCGCTGCGCACGGTCAACGTGCTTGAGGAACCGGAGGTCCGCGCCAACCTGCCGCGCTTCTCCAACCTGCCCACCTTCCCGCAGCTGTTCATCCACGGCGAACTGATCGGCGGCTGCGACATCGTGCTGGAGCTGTTCGAATCCGGCGAGCTCAAGCGCATCGTGGAAGAGGCCTCGCTCCCATGAGTGCGGTCCCGTCCGTTGGGGTCGGGACTGGATCGCTTGCCGATCGCGTCATCCTTATCGCCGGTGCGGGCGGTGGCTTCGGCAGCGCCGCCGCCGTGGCCTGCGCCGCAGCCGGTGCCACGGTGGTCCTGCTGGGGCGCAAGCCGCGTCGGCTGGACCGGGTGTACGCGGCCGTCCAGGCCGCCGGCCCCGAGCCGCTGCTGTATCCGATGGACCTGGAAGGGTCCACCCCCGACGACTACGCCGCACTGGCCGAACGCCTGCACAGCGAGCTGGGCCGCCTCGATGGCCTGCTCTACTGCGCCGCCGACTTCGCCGGCCTGACCCCGTTCGAGCTGGCCGACCCGGCCGCCTTCGCGCGGGCGGTGCACGTCAACCTGACGGCCCCGGCGTGGCTGGCCCAGGCCTGCCTGCCGCTGCTGCGTCAGCGGGACGATGCCGCGCTGGTGTTCACCGTGGACGATCCAGGGCGGGTAGGGCAGGCGTACTGGGGCGGCTATGGTGCCGCCCAGCACGGCCTGCGCGGGCTGATCAGCAGCCTGCATGACGAACTGGGCCGCAGCCCGGTCCGGGTCAGCGGCCTGCAACCGGGCCCGATGCGCACCGCCCTGCGCGCCCGCGCCTTCTCGCTGGATGAAGACCGCAGCGCCCGCGATCCGGTCGACTGCGCCCAGGCCGCCGTACTGCTGCTCTCGGCCGCCGGTGCGGCCCACCGCGGCCAGATCCACACCCCCGCGTAGCGCCGGGCTCTGCCCGGCTGCCTTTGACGTTCTGGCACCAGCCGGGCAGAGCCCGGCTCTACGGGGTGCCCGATTCTGGCGCCAGCCGGGCAGAGCCCGGCTCTACGGGCGCGGGCTGTCATATTCCCGCCATTCAGCCCGTCCATCCTGAATGTGAAGAAGGCGTCACGATACCGTTGTGATGGCGTGTGTTTTGTCGCCAAACCGTCACAATCCGGAGCTACCGTGTTAATCTAGTGTTAACCGTTGCGGCTGAAACCAGCCTGCGGCTAGGGAACCCAGATCAAAAGTCCAGTCAGCCGCCAGCAAGGCTGCTTGGGCGCGTTTTTTTCTCCGCCATCCCCAATCTCGCATCGAGGCTATCCCCAAAATGACCCACCTCCGGATGTCCAAGCTCACTCTTGGTCTCGTGGCCGCACTTGCCGCCGCTCCCGCTTTCGCCCAGAGCACCTCTGCCGGTGTCGGCGGCCAGGTCACGTCCGCCGCAGGTTCGCCTGTCGTCGGTGCCGAAGTCACCATCACGCACACCGAGTCGGGCACTGTCAGCCGCGCCACCACGGATGCGTCGGGTCGTTACAACGCGCGCGGTCTGCGCGTGGGTGGTCCGTACACCATCACCATCAACAAGGCCGGTGAAGGCACCAAGACCGAAGAGGGCGTTTACCTGAACCTCAATCAGGTAAACACCGTCAACGCCAACCTGGCCGGCGACGTCGCAGCCACCAACCTCGATGCCGTGCAGGTCGTCGCCATTGCGGGCGGTCTGGACATCTTCAGCGCCACCAAGATGGGCACCGGCACCAACGTGACCCGCGAAACGATGGATGCGCTTCCGTCGGCCAACCGCAACATCCAGGACTACGTGCGTCTGGATCCGCGTATCTCGCAGGTCAGCAAGGCTGACGGCGCGATCTCGGCGGGCGGCCAGAACACCCGTTACAACGCCATCCGCATCGACGGCATCAGCGCCTCCGATCCGTTCGGCCTGGGCTCCAACAACCTGCCGACCGAGCGTCAGCCGGTGTCGATGGACGCGATCCAGGAAATCAACATCGACCTGGCCAACTACGACACGACCATCGCCGGCGGTACCGGTGCGGTGATCAATGCCGTGACCAAGTCGGGCACCAACGAATTCCATGGCACCGTCTACGGCTCCTACCGCGACAAGGACATGGTCCGTTCGCGCCTGGAAGGTGACAAGCAGGACTTCAACGGGTTCGAAGACGAGAAGACCTATGGCATGACCTTCGGCGGCCCGATCGTCAAGGACAAGCTGTTCTTCTTCAGCAACTACGAAAAGTATGAGCGTTCGGCCGCTGGCATCAGCCTGAGCGATACCCCGATCGGCAAGGGCACGATCAGCACCGCCGATGTCACCCGCGTGCAGGACTACCTGAAGGGTCTGGGTTACGATCCGGGCACCCTGTCGGCGCCCAACAGCAAGACCGAGATTGAGGAATACGCGGTCAAGCTGGACTGGAACATCAACGAGAACCACCGTGCCGCCCTGCGCTACAACAAGATGGAGCAGAACGTCGTTCGCTTCCCGCAGGTCTCCACCAGCGCCATCTCGCTGAGCAACTTCTGGTACCAGCAGCCGACCGAGTATGAAACCTGGATGGGCGAACTGTTCAGCGACTGGTCGGAGAACTTCTCGACCGAGTTCAAGATCTCGCACAAGGACTATTCGGCCAACCGTGTTCCGCTGGTCGACATGCCGCAGATCCGCATCCGTTCGGGCAACGACTCGCTGTACGTCGGTACCGAGCAGAACACCCACGTCAACATCGTGGAATCCAAGGAACTGAGCGCCTTCGGTGCCGGTACCTGGTATGTCGGCGATCACACCGTCAAGTTCGGCTTCGATTACTCGAAGAACGACCTGATGAACTTCTACGGCCGCAACCTCAACGGCGTGTACGAGTTCAACAGCGTGAACGATTTCCTGGCGGGCAGGGCTTCGCGTTATCAGCTGCGCGCCCCGCGCGCTGACGGCAGCCGCGACGACATCCCGGCGGATTTCACCCTGAAGAACACGGGTGTGTTCGTGCAGGATACCTGGGCGATCAACTACAACCTGAGCCTGATGTTCGGCGTTCGCGTGGACATGCCTGACTTCAGTGATCAGCGTCTGTACAACCCGCGCATCGAGCAGCTGTACGGCTTCAACAACACCCAGCTAGTCGACAAGGCGCTGGTGCAGCCGCGTGTCGGCTTCAACTACACCTTCGACAGCGACCGTCCGACCCAGCTGCGCGGTGGCGTGGGCCTGTTCGGTGGCGCAGCGCCGAACGTGTGGCTGGCCGGTGCGTACCAGAACACGGGTCTGAACTACATCGAGTACGACCAGCGCAACCCGCCGGTGGGCTCCTTCACTCCGGATGGCAACAACCCGTACGTGCCGGCCGGTGGCCCGGCGTCGGCCCGCCAGAACGTGGACATCATCGCCCCGGGCACCCGCCTGCCGTCGGTGTGGAAGGCCAACCTGGCGTTCGATCATGAGCTGCCGTGGTACGGCATCGTGGCGTCGGCGGAAGTGCTGATGACCAAGGTCAAGGACGGCATCTACTTCGACCGCCTGGACGTGGCCGCACCGACCACCTACGGCCCCGATGGCCGTGCGATCTACTGGAACGCAGCTGGTCGCAACCAGGCCAACACCCGTATCGACGAAAAGGGTGTCGACTTCGGCATCACGACCGGTACCAAGTCTGCTGTCGACCGCGCCAACCGTCCGAGCGACATGGGCGATGTGCTGGTCATGCGCAACACCGACAAGGGCCGTGGCACCCAGGCGACCTTCTCGCTGGCCAAGCCGCTGACCGAGAATTGGGGCTGGTCGCTGGGCTACACCTACACCCAGTCCAAGGAAGTCAGCCCGCTGACCAGTTCGCAGAACACCTCGAACTGGAACAACACGCCGATCTTCAATTCAAACGAAGACGTGGCCTACAACTCGCGCTACGCGATCAAGGACCGCATCACCGGCACCCTGGAGTGGAAGCACAACTTCTTCGGTGACAACGCCACCCGCGTCGGCCTGTTCTATGAAGGCCGTTCGGGTCGTCCGTTCAGCTACATCTTCTACAACGATGCCAACGGCGACGGTGCCACCACCAACGACCTGTTCTACGTGCCGACCGGTCCGGGTGACGTGCTGTTCACCGGTGGCGCGGCGATGGAGAAGCAGTTCTTCGATTGGCTGGCGCAGAATCCGGAGCTCGATGCCTTCCGTGGCGGCGTGGTCCCGGCCAACCAGCACCGCTCCAACTGGACGAACTCCTTCGACGTGCGTATCAGCCAGGAGTTCCCGGGCTTCATGAAGGAACACAAGGGTGAAATCGCCCTGGACATCATGAATGTCGGCAACCTGCTGAACAAGAAGTGGGGTCTGATCGACGACTACGGCTTCTACTCGACCCGTCGTGTAGCCAACTACGCCGGTATCGATCCGGCTACCGGCAAGTACGTGTACTCCTTCACCGGTGCGGACAGTTCTGCGATCCAGGAAAACAACAACGACAAGGGCAACACCGCCGTGTCGCGCTGGTCGATGCAGCTGACCCTGAAGTACAAGTTCTGATCCATCGAGCTTGATGCATGATTGAAAACGGCCGGGGCAACCCGGCCGTTTTTTTGTGGGCGTGGCGGGCTGTGTAGGTAGCGATACGGCTGGTTACGGGAAGCCCTATGGTTTTGCATTTTCTGCGATGCAGTGGCCGATGCGACGACCGCAACATCCGGCGCGACACGGCGACACGGCGTGCAGCAATGGGTCGATACCGATAGCCCGATAGCACCCATCCTTCCCGTCGAAGGTGTGGGAAATTCAGCTGCTTCAGCCGTGAAAATCGCTGATCTGGCGCGTTACCCGTACTGATGGCTATCGCTTTGACCGGCAATCTGTTGACAGTTTTTCTGAGAGATTTCACAATCCGCGCCAAGGGGATGCGCGCACACAAGATGGGGCGCGCTTAAGGACGAAGATGCTTCAAGGGAATGTGGTGTCATCCCGGTTGGATGACGCAAGGCGAGCGGCGGGCGACGATCTGCGGTTGCGTGGATTGGTGTTGCTCGCACAATTTCATGGCATCGCAGCGGATGCCGCGCAATTGCTGCACCAGACCGGGCGGATGGCCGGAGAGGTGGACGATGCGGCGCTGGTGTTGGCCGCGCACGGACTGGGTCTGAAGGCGAAGACGGCCACGGTACCTCTGGAACGACTGGGTCACCTTGCGTTACCGGCGATGGCGATCGGCGAGGATGGTGATGCGTTCATCATCGCCCGCGTAAGCGATGGCAGGGCCATGATCCACGACTTGCTTGAGCGCCGACCGAAGACGATCACACAAGAAGCGCTGGCCTCACGCTACTCAGGGCGTGTACTCCTGGTGGCCTCGAGGGCGTCGGTGCTGGGCGACCTGGCGCGATTCGACTTCAGCTGGTTCATTCCCGCCGTCATTAAATACCGGCGGCTGCTGGTCGAGGTGCTGATCGTCTCCTTCTTCATCCAGCTGTTCGCGTTGGTTACGCCGCTGTTCTACCAGGTGGTGATGGACAAGGTGTTGGTGCATCGTGGATGGACCACACTCGATGTCATCACTATCGGCCTGGTGTGCATTGCGATCTTCGAGGTGGTTCTCAGCGGCCTGCGGACGTACGTGCTGTCGCACACCACCAGCAAGATCGACGTGGAGCTGGGTGCGCGTCTGTTTCGGCATGTTCTAGCGTTGCCGTTGGCTTATTTCGAGTCGCGCCGGGTTGGCGACACCATCGCCCGCGTCCGTGAACTGGAGAATATACGTAGCTTTCTGACGGGTCAGGCGTTGACGTCCGTGCTTGATCTGTTGTTCACCGTGATTTTCCTGGCGGTGATGTTCCACTACAGCGGTTGGCTGACCCTGATCGTCGTCATTTCATTGCCTTTGTATGCGCTGATTTCCGCAGGCATCACGCCGGTGCTCCGGCGACGCCTGAACGACAAGTTTGCGAGGAGCGCGGACAATCAGGCCTTCCTGGTTGAGACAGTTACTGGCATCGGTACCGTCAAGGCAATGGCAGTGGATCCGCGGGTAACCCGCACCTGGGACAGTCAGCTCGCTGGGTACGTGGATGCAGGGTTCTCGGTGACCCGCCTTGCAACGCTGGGCCAGCAGGGTGTGCAGCTAGTGCAGAAGCTGGTGGCGATTGCCATTCTGTTCTTCGGGGCACGTCTTGTCATCGACGGAAAGCTCAGCCTGGGCCAGCTGATCGCTTTCAATATGCTTTCTGGTCAAGTGGCTGCACCCATCATCCGCCTTGCGCAGCTGTGGCAGGATTTTCAGCAGGTGGGCATTTCCGTTGACCGGCTTGGCGATATCCTGAACACGCGCACCGAAATTCCGGGCAGCCGAATTGCGCTACCACCGATCCGTGGTGCGGTTCGATTTGAACACACGGTGTTCCGCTACCGCCCGGACGCACCCGAGGTACTCGCCGGGATCGATCTGGATATCCGCGCAGGAGAAGTGATTGGGATCGTTGGTCGGTCCGGCTCAGGCAAGAGCACGCTCACCAAGCTGGTACAGCGGCTATATGTTCCGGAACGGGGTCGTGTCCTTATCGATGGGCAGGATCTGGCACTGGCCGACCCTGCTTGGCTGCGTCGCCAGTTGGGCGTTGTGCTGCAGGAGAATTTTCTCTTCAATCGTTCCGTTCGCGACAACATCGCGTTGAGCGATCCGGGCATGCCGCTGGAGCGCGTCATCCACGCCGCCACCCTGGCCGGCGCCCATGAGTTCATTTTGGCTTTGCCGGAAGGGTACGATACCCGTGTCGGCGAGCAGGGGGCTGGTCTGTCTGGCGGACAGCGCCAGCGTGTAGCGATCGCCCGCGCATTGGTCGGCGACCCGCGCATCCTTATCCTTGATGAGGCTACCAGCGCATTGGACTACGAGTCAGAACATGCGGTGATGGCTAACATGCGCAGCATATGTGCGGGGCGCACGGTGCTGATTATCGCCCACCGGCTATCCACAGTGCGCAGGGCTGACCGGATTGTGGTGCTGGACCAGGGCCGCATCGTCGAGAGTGGCACTCACGCCGATCTGATCGATCGAGCGGACGGTCACTACGCGCGCCTGAACCGTTTGCAGCAGGGCATGCCATGAAGCACATCATTCAGGCATTCGGCGCGTTCGCGCGTCGTTATGCGAAGGTCGCTCGGCTGGCCTGGCAGGAGCGACATAGTCTGCAGAACCCGGCGCGCGATGCGCAGGCACTCGAGTTTCTGCCCGCGCACCTGGAACTGATTGAACGCCCAGTCTCTCCCACTGCGCGGTGGACGATGGCAGTACTTATTGCCTTCTTCTGCATCGCGCTGCTCTGGTCCTTTCTGGGACACGTCGACATTGTCGCGGTGGCATCGGGCCGCACGGTGGTCGACTCGCGCACCAAGGTGGTGCAGCCCAGCGAGACTGCCGTAGTGCACCGCATCCTGGTCCGTGACGGCCAGGTCGTTGCTGCGGGCGAGCCGCTGGTCGAGTTGGACGCAACCAGCACCGCTGCCGATCACAGCAAGGCCGGTGAGACTCTGTTCAATGCGAGGTTGGCGGCGCTGCGTTTACGCGCGCTTTCCCAAGCAGTTCAGGACGGGCAAGCACCGGTCTTCGGGGCCGTGGAGGGGCTGCCGCCTTCGCGGGTCGAAGCCGAGCTGGCACTGGCGCGCAGTCAGTACGACGCATTGCAGGCACGCAGGCAGAACCTGCTGGCGGTGATCGAGCAGCGCCAGGCCGAGCTGCATACGACCGAGGCAGCGATTGCTCCGATGGAGGAATCGGCTCGTATCACTCGCCTGCGTGCGGAAGACTACGGGCGGCTGGTTGAGGGCAACTATGTTGGGCGGCATGACTATCTTCTGCGCGAGCAGGAGCGCATCGCGGCTGACCGTGATCTTGCAGTGCAGCGCAATCGCGCGGCAGAGATACGTTCATCGCTCGTCGCTGCCCGCGAAGAACTTAGAGTGCTTGTCGCCGACTTCCGCCAGCAGACGTTGGATGGTCTACGCACCGCCGAGGAGCAGATTGGCCAGGCCACCCCTGAATTGGCCAAGGCCGGCCGGCGTGATCGGCTGATGACACTGCGCGCGCCCGTTGCCGGTACGGTGCAGCAGCTGGCCGTGCATAGCGTGGGTGGCGTGGTTACCCCTGCGCAGGTACTGCTGGCGGTAGTGCCCAGCGAAGACGCGCTGGAGATCGAGGCGAATGTCCTCAACAAGGACATTGGCTTCGTTCGGCCCGGGCAGTTGGTCACGGTGAAAGTGGAAAGCTTCCCGTACACCCGCTACGGCTATCTGACCGGCAAGGTCACCAGCATCTCGCACGACGCTGCGCAAGACGAGCAGCTGGGGTTGGTATTCCCGGCACGCATCCATCTGGAGCGAAGTACGCTTCAGATCGACGGGGTCAAGGTGAACCTGTCGGCTGGCATGACGTTGAGCGCCGAGATCAAGACCGGCAAGCGGCGTGTGCTCGATTACCTGCTTAGCCCACTGCAGCGGCACGTCGACGAGTCACTGCGCGAGCGTTGAGCGGCCGCAGTGGCCTCTCCTTCGTGCGCCAGAAAGTTCCGGCAGTATCCAAGCGACGCTGTGGCGCATTCATGTGCCCGGTAGAACCCTCAATGCGGCATCAAGGAGTGAAGCGACATGGCAGAGATGTGGTACGGCGACAGGCCGGATATGGGCCTCCAGTTGGCAGAGTTGGCAGGTGCGCTTGCCGGACATTTGATGCTGCAGACCAAGCGTCTGGAGGACATGGCAAAGGTCGGTCCCGTAGACGAGATAACCATTGCTCGCGTGATGGCCGAGGTGTCGGAGCAGAACGCTGAGCTTGCTGAGATGTTTGCCGACCGTTGGAAGGCACAGGGTTGGACGGCGCAGGCAGCTGTCGCCACGCAGTGGGCCACGGAAAATCGTGAGCGTCTGGAGCGGATGGCAGGCGCGATTGCGCTTTCCGACAATGTCGAGATAGGAAAAAAGGTCATCACCTATGCGGCCAACCTGTCGGAGATCGGAACGGATATCGGTGTCACTGGTGCGCCTGACCTTGGCAAGGTATTTGGTCCGATCGACAAAGCGCTCACGATCGGAGATTTCGCCAAGGCATTGAGCGAGGGCGACGGTCGAGAGTTCGCGGAACTTGCAACCAAGTTCGCTGCGTCAGCCATGCTGGGGACTGTCATCCGGTCTGCATTGGTGGGCATAGCGGCGGCGGGTGGTCCGCTGACTGTGACTGTTGCCGTAGTGGTGGGCGTCGTCATGGCTGCGGCGTCATTGGCGAGCGACGAGGCACTGGATCAGTTCTTCGAAACCATGTTTGGGGAAACCCCTGAAGATGTTCAGACGAGAATACGAGAATCCATAGTCAATTATGGACAGACGGGAATCCGAGCCCCAAATCTCGGCTACGCGCTTCACTTTGGCACCAGTAACGATGACTACCTGAATGGCGTGCAGGGTGAGCAGAACTCCATGACCGGAGGCGCGGGAGCGGACACTCTGCAGGGCGGGGCGCTGGGCGATTTCATCAGTGGTGGCTCCGGCAATGACACGTTGCGAGGCGAGGGCGGCGATGACCGACTGAAGGGTGGGGCTGGGGACGATCGGCTCGAAGGAGGCCTGGGCCGGGACACCCTGGAGGGCGGAGAGGGAATGGACACCTATGTGTTCTCCAGCGCAGAGATGATCAAGGGCGGCGAAGACATCATCATCGATAGTGATGGTCGCGGCGTGATCCAGATCGACCGTTACGCGATCTCGACCAGCTCACTGCACCGGGCGCTGGGCCCCGCCACTTGGGACACCGCCGATGGAAGCCTCCGCATTACGTTCTCCAACGGCAACCTCATACTGCGGCACGCCGACACCGGGGCCCGCATCATCATCAACAATTGGAAAGACGGCGACTTCGGGATCACGTTGCCGGACCGGGGCCAAGTTGAGGGGCCAGCTCCAGTTATCCTCGGCAACGGGGATGACATGGTGGGCACGGATGGTCAGTTCGAAGCGCCGCCGTTCAGTGGCAACGATTACTTAAATGGCATGGGTGGCAACGACGCGATCGACGGCGGATTCGGCGATGACTGGATCGACGGCGGTCTCGGTAACGATCTGGTACTGGGCGGTCCAGGTACCAATCGCCTACGCGGGGGCGGCGGCAATGATGTCCTGCTGTCGGCTCCGATGGTGGTCAAGTGGTCGCGTGATTTCGGCGGTGACTATATCGATCACGGTGATCCGCAGCTGTTCAGTTCCGGCAAGGGCTGGGAGGTACGAGGCGACGAGGGAGTTGATCGTGCTGACGCGGGATCTTTGCTGCTGTCCTTCACGCCCTGGGCGGCATACAGCGTAACGCCGGGCCGACCGCTGAACAATTGGGTGAGATATCTGTCGCCGGAGATCTACGCCGGGCAGGCCGATGACCTGTTGGGCGGTGACGGGCACGACGTGGTCTACGGTGGCGAGGGCGACGATGTCATCGACGGCGGCACCGGCAACGATCTGCTCATTGGCGGGGCTGACGACGACACGATCTACGGCGACGACGGCAATGACCTGATCCTGGGCGATGAGTTCGCCGTCGGTGACAACATGTTCGCCACCATGGCTACGCTGCTTTCCAGACACGCACGTGCGGATGGCAACGACGTCATCCATGGTGGCTACGGCGACGACCGCATCTTTGGATTGGGCGGTGCCGATACCATCACTGGCGGCGAAGGCAACGACATCCTCCAGGGTGATCGGTTCGACTACGCATTCAATGCGTCCTATGAGCTCAACACCATCGCCGGCAATGATTTTCTTGATGGTGGTGCGGGTAACGACCAGCTCTACGGTGATGCAGGCGACGATACCCTGCTGGGTGGTATTGGGGATGATTATCTGCTGGGTGACTCGTTGGCTACCCAAGGGGGCAATCACGGTCGGGACATGCTCGACGGTGGCGACGGCAACGACGTCCTATTCGGCATGGGCGGCAGTGACGATCTGTATGGCGGCGCGGGCGACGATGAGCTGGTGGGTGATGGCGCAGATGCCAACGTTTCCAGCGTATTCCATGGCGATGACCGTCTCTACGGTGGCGCCGGCCGGGACAAGTTGGTTGGCAACGGCGGTAATGACCTGCTGGACGGCGGTGACGACGAGGACAGCCTGTGGGGCGGAGAGGGCAACGACGTACTGATCGGTGG
>NZ_QAIW01000014.1:0-3159 GCF_003061285.1 Stenotrophomonas sp. HMWF003
CAAACCGCCTTCTAACGGAGCGCCCACCCACCCCGCGCGGTATTCCGACCGCCGGGCGCACACCCCATCCGGTAGAGCCGACCGTTGGTCGGCTGCCCCAGGCGGCGCGCAATGCAGCCGACCAACGGTCGGCTCTACCGGGCGGCGCGCAATACAGCCGACCAACGGTCGGCTCTACCGGGCGGCGCGTTTCCCCGCCACCACCGCCACCGCCCATACCGCCATCGCCACCGTAGCCACGCCCGCGCCGGTCACGCAGACCCCGGTCCAGCCGAACGCGCCATACACCTGCGCCGACACCAGCGACCCCAACGACCCGCCAATGAAGTACCCGGTCATGTACCCCGCATTGAGCCGGTTGCGTGCTTCCGGTCGCAGCGCGAACACCACGTTCTGGTTGCTCACGTGCAGCAACTGCGCCGCCAGGTCCAGCACCAGCACGCCCACCACCAGCGCCACCAGCGACTGCGTCGAAAAGCCCAGCGGCAACCACGACGCCGCCAGCAGCACCAGCGCCAGTGTCGTCGCCAACGCCGCCTTGCCACGGTCCGCCATCCGCCCGGCCACACCGGCCGCCAGCGTGCCCGCCGCGCCGACCAGCCCGAACAGCCCGATCGTCGCATCGCTGTAGTGGTACGGCGCGCCCGCCAGCAGGAAGGCCAGCGGCGTCCAGAACATCGCGAACATCGCAAAGCTCAGCGCCCCGAGCAGCGTGCGCAGCCGGAACACCGGCTCCTGCGCGAACAGCGTGCCGATCGAACGCAGCAACGCCCCGTAACTCAGGCCCGCGTGCTGATGGAAACGCGGCAACGTGCGATACAGCACCCACGTGGTCAGCACCAGGGTGGCCGCCGCCATCCAGTACACCCAGCGCCAGTCGCCCAGCGACGACAACGCCCCGGCCACCGTGCGCGCCAGCAGGATGCCCAGCAGCAGCCCGCTCATCACCGTGCCCACCACCCGGCCACGCTCTTCCGGCCGCGCCAGCGTGGCAGCGAACGGCACCAGCACCTGCGCCACCACCGAGAACAACCCGGTGATCGCCGTGCCCACCAGCAGCCAAGCGAATTCGTGGCTCAACGCGCTCACCACCAACCCCGACGCCGACAACAACGACATCACCACGATCAACCGCCGCCGCTCGAACATGTCGCCCAGCGGCACCAGCAGCACCACGCCCACGCCATAGCTCAGCTGCGCCGCCGTCACCAGCGTGCCCGCGCGGCCGAACGACACCCCGAACTCGCCGGCAATGGTGTGCAGCAGCGGCTGGGCGTAGTAATTGCTGGCCACCGCCACGCCGGTGGCAAAGGCCATCAACAGCACCTGCCAGCGGCTCAACGGGGTGTGTACATCGGCGGTCATGACGCGTCCAGACTCCAGGGGGACGCCAGTGTCCGCCTCCCTTCGCGATGATGGAAATGAATAGTTATCATCCAACGCATCTGAAAAATAGATGGGTAATGGAGATGCCGGCGTGAACCTCAAACAGCTCGAGTTCTGCGTGGCCCTGGCCGAAGAGCGCAACTTCACCCGCGCCGCCGCGCGCTGCCACGTGGTGCAGTCCGCGCTCAGCCACCAGATCGCCCATCTTGAAGAAGAACTGCAGGCCACCCTGTTCGAACGCCTGCCGCGCCAGGTGCGGGTCACCCCGGCCGGCGAAGCGCTGCTCAGCCACGCCCGCCAGGTGCTGGATTCGCTGCGGCACCTGCGCGAAGACGTGGCCGCCGTGGCCGGCCAGGTGCGCGGCACCCTCACCATCGGCCAGATCACCTCGCTCACCGCCGTGGACCTGGTGGCCTGCCTGGCCGCCTTCCACACGCGCTACCCGCAGGTGGAATTCCGCCTGCGCATGGACAAGAGCGAAGTGCTGATGGAAGACGTGCGCGAGCGCCGCGTGGATGTCGCGCTGGTAGGCCTGTCGCCCGGTACCGCCATCGACGGTGCGTGCCACCGCCTGCTCGCCGAAGAATCCATGGTGGCCGTGCTGCCACCGAGCCACCCGCTGGCCAGCCGCAAGCGCCTGTCATTGGCCACCCTGGCCGAGCTGCCGCTGGTGGATTTCCAGTATGGCAGTGGCGCACGCCGCCAGACCGACGAAGCCTTCGCCGCCGCCGGGTTGCCGCATCGGGTGCCGTTCGAGATCAACCACATGTCGCTCATCGAGCGCTTCGTCCAGCAGGGGCTGGCGGTGGGCATCGTGCCGGTGGCCATCGCCGCCGGCTTCACCGGCGTGGCGCGCGTGGCCATCCAGGATGCGCCCGTGCGGCGCGTGCATGCGGTGTGGTCGCGGTTGCCCACGCCGGCGGCGCGGGCCTTCATGCAGGAACTGCTGCAGCACGTGACCCCGCAGGCGGAGCCACGTGCCAGCGTGGGGCTCAGGCGCCGCGCACGCGCAGGGTGAGGCCCTTCAGGAAATTGCGCAGCAGCTGGTCACCGCAGGCGCGGTAGTTCTTGTGGTCCGGCTGGCGGAACAGCGCCGACAGCTCCGGCTTGGACACCGGGAAACCGGCCTGCTGGAAGATCTCGTGCATGTCCACGTCCTTCAGCTGGAAGGCCACGCGCAGCTTCTTCAGCACCAGGTTGTTGGTGATGCGCTTTTCCACCGGGCGCAGCGGCTGGCTCTCGTCGCGGCCACGGAAGTGCACGATCAGCCCGTCCAGGAAGTGCGCCAGGGTGCGGTCGTCGCAGGCCACGAAGCCTTCCTCGTCCTCCTTGCGCAGCCAACCGGCCACGTCGGCCTTGTCGATCACGAAGGCCGGATCGGCCAGGACACAGGTGTCGGCGATCATGCCGTCGCTGAGGTCGAGCATGTAGCGGATGCTGCGCAGTACATCGTTGTTGATCATGTGACGTCCAATACCGCCGGCGCGGCTGCGCGGCTGGCGGCCATTTTACCCCCTGCCGGCCTCAGCGCCCGGCGCGACCGGCCGCGCTGTCATCTGGCTGCCATGAAAGTGCAGCACAGTGCCGCCATCGAGCATCAACAGGCAGTGGAGCAGGCAATGCGCAGGTGGCAGGTTCTGGCGGGTGTGGGCATGGTCTGGCTGGCCGCAACGGCCGCCGCCCAGGCCCCGTATGTGGCAATCGAACAGCGCGTGGACCCGCAGGCGCTGGCCCAGGTGGGGCTCAGCCCGGCCCAGCTGCAGACCCTCAACC
>NZ_QAIW01000145.1:0-5462 GCF_003061285.1 Stenotrophomonas sp. HMWF003
GCCTTCTCCGGCGAACCCCACACCCGCGACGAGCTGGTGGCGGTGCTGCACACCGCGCACGCCGATGGGCTGATCGCTGCCGATACCCTGCGCATGATGGAGGGGGCGATTTCGGTCGCCGAACTCACCGTGGGCGACGTGATGATCTCGCGTTCGCAGATGGTGTCCCTGCCGGTCGAAGCGCCCTTCCTTGAACTGATGAAGCAGGTGGTCGAATCGGGCCACTCGCGCTTCCCGGTGCACGGCGACAACAAGGACGACATCCTTGGCGTACTGCTGGCCAAGGACCTGCTGCGCGGCGTGGTGGCCGACCACGGCCCGGCCAACGTGCGCGAACTGCTGCGCCCGGCGGTGCTGATTCCCGAAGCCAAGAAGCTCAACGTGCTGCTGAAGGAGTTCCGGCTCTCGCGCAACCACATGGCCATCGTGGTGGACGAGTACGGCGGTGTGTCCGGGCTGGTCACCATCGAGGACGTGCTGGAGCAGATCGTCGGTGAAATCGACGACGAGCACGACGAGGCCGAGGACCACACCGCGCAGATCGCCATCCAGGCCGACGGCCAGTACGTGGTGGACGCCCTGACCGCGATCGAGGACTTCAACGAGCGCTTCGGCGCCAGCTTCCCGGACGACGACTACGACACCATCGGTGGCCTGGTCACCGAGGCGATCGGCCACCTGCCCGAAACCGGCGACGAGCTCAGCCTGGACCGCTTCGTGTTCCGGGTGGCGCGTGCCGATGCCCGCCGCGTGCAGGCGTTCCATGTGACCGTGCTGCCGGCTGACACGAACAACGAGGATTGATCCACGCCATGCGGCCCCTGCTGAAGCGGTGGCCGTCGTGCCGCCTGTTGTTCCTGTGCTGGATGCTCACCCTGGCCAGCCTGCCGTTCGCGGCGCTGGCCCAGGAGGCGGCGGCCCCCGTCGCCGTGCCGGCGGCCGACGCCGCCGCGAACGCGCCGGCGGCACCGCGCATCGGCGTGGTCACCATGCAGCCCGGCGAGATCTTCTTCGAGCGCTTCGGTCACGACGCGCTGGTGGTGGTGGACCCGGTCACGGGCCAGGCCACCTCCTACAACTTCGGCTACTTCGATCCGAGCGAGCCGGACTTCATCGGCCGCTTCGTGCGCGGCGAGATGATGTACTACCTGGTGGCGCTGCCGCTGGACGAAGACATGTCGTACTACCGCCAGAGCGGCCGTGGGGCCAGCATCCAGTGGCTGGACCTGGACCCGCAGCAGGCGCACACCCTGGCCGCCTCGCTGGCCGAGCGCGCCAAGCCGGAAAACGCGCGCTACCACTACGATTACTACACCGCCAACTGCGCCACCATGGTCCGCGATGCGGTGGACCAGGCGCTCGGCGGCGGCCTGCATTCGCAGCTGTCCGGGCGATCGCGCGGCAACACCTACCGCAGCGAATCGGTGCGGCTGGCCTCGCCCTCGCCGTGGATGTGGTTGGGCTTCGACATCGGGCTGGGCCCGTTTGCCGACCAGCCGCTGTCGCGCTGGCAGGAGGCGTTCGTGCCGATGCGCCTGGCCGATGCGCTGCGCCAGTCGCGCAACAGCGAAGGCCGGCCGCTGGTACAGGCCGAGCAGGAACTGCTGCCGCACCGCATCGCCCCGGAACCCACCGAATCCCCGCGCCGCTGGTGGCCCTGGCTGCTGTGCGGCCTGCTGGTCGCCGCGGGGGTGTGTGCACTGCGCACCCGCCGACGCCTGCTGGGCGGCATCGCGCTGCCGCTGTGGCTGTTCTGCGGTATCGCCGGCGCGTTGCTGACCTACCTGTGGGGCTTCAGCGCGCACCAGGCCGCGTGGGCCAACCGCAACCTGCTGGTGCTGTCGCCACTGTGCCTGCTGTTGCTGCCCGGCGCGATCACGCTGCTGCGTGGGCGCCCCCCGCGCGCGTGGTTCCGCTGGGTGCTGTGGGCGGTGGCGCTGCTGGCGTCGCTGGGGCTGGTACTGCACTGGCTGAGCCTGCAGGCGCAGGTCAACCTGCAGTGGATCGTGCTGCTGCTACCGGTGCATCTGGCGCTGGCGTGGGCGCTGGGCCGTCGTGACGTACCTGTCACGGGCCGCTGACGCAGGATGCCGCCCATGGAAAGCACCGCACCCGTGAACCCGCCCTGCGTCATCAACTGCGTGCACTACGATGACCAGGGCAAGCGCCATGACATCAGCCTGGACGCGATCAGCGATGTGATCGAAAGCGGCAACGGCTTTGTCTGGGTCGGCCTGTATGAGCCGGCCGACAGCGTGCTGCTGAAGCTGCAGGAAGAATTCTGCCTGCACTCGCTGGCCATCGAAGACGCCCGCAACGCGCACCAGCGGCCCAAGGTGGAGGCGTATGGCAACTCCCTGTTCGTGGTGGTCACCACCGCGCAGATGGTCGATGAGCGCATTGCCTATGGCGAAACCCATGCCTTCCTCGGCCCCCGCTTCCTGGTGACGGTCCGCCATGGTGCGTCGCTGTCCTACGCCGCGCCGCGCGCCCGGGTGGAGCGTGAGCCCGAGCTGCTGCGCACGATGGGGCCGTCGTACTGCCTGTATGCGGTGCTGGACTTCGTGGTGGACAACTACCTGCCCATCACCCAGCGCTACCGCGACACCCTGGAGCTGCTGGAGAAGGACATTTTCTCGGACAGCTACAAGCGACAGACCGTGGTACGGCTGTACGAACTGAAGCGCGAGCTCAACAAGATGCGCATGGCCGTGGCGCCGCTGCAGGACATGCTGGCGCAGATCAAGCGCTACCAGGGCGAGCTGGTGCCGGACGAGGTCAAGCTGTACCTGCGCGACGTGCATGACCATGCGGTACGGATCAGCGATGTGATCGATACGCTGCGCGAGATGCTGGGCACGGCGTTGAACGTGAACCTGTCGCTGGTGACGCTGGCGCAGGGCGAGACAGTGAAGCGACTCGGTGCATGGGCGGCATTGCTGGCCGCGCCGACCCTGATCACCAGCTGGTATGGCATGAACTTCACCCACATGCCCGAGCTGGACCAGCCGTGGGCGTACCCGGCGATGATCATCGGCGTGGGTGCGATCTGCGTGGGGTTGTACCGGCTGTTCAAGCGGGTGCGCTGGCTCTGACGCGGGGTGGATGGCGCCCGTTTGGGGCTACGGCACGGGATGTACGCACGGCATGTCGGTAGTCCGGCAGCCGACCAACGGTCGGCTCTACCCCTTGGACAACGCGAGGCGTCTCGGGCAGCCGACCAACGGTCGGCTCTACCCGTTTGAGCAACGCGATGCCGGGTTGTGCCGGTGAACAACCCGGTAGTGCCGGCCGCTGGCCGGCTCCAGGCGGTGCCGGATACATGCGGGCGTCCCGAGATTTGGAGCAGCCGACCAACGGTCGGCTCCACCGGTGTGATATGGGTAGGTAGCGACCGTTGGCCGCTACGCCCCTTCAGATCAAGCCACGTACACCGTTTTGATGTTCATGAACTCATGGATGCCGTGGTCGGCCAGTTCGCGGCCGAAGCCGGAGCGCTTGCTGCCGCCGAATGGCAGGCGGGGGTCGCTTTTGACGATGGCGTTGACGAACGCCGCGCCACATTCGAGCTTCTTGGCGATCGCTTCGCCGCGCACCGCATCCGCGGTCCAGACGCTGCCCCCCAGACCGAAGGTGGTGTCGTTGGCCACGCGCAGCGCGTCGGCATCATCGCGCACGCGCAGGATGGCCGCGGCCGGGCCGAACAGCTCCTCTTCGTACGCCGGCATGCCCGGGCCGACGTTGTCCAGGATGGTGGCCGGGTAGCCGGCATGGCTGCCCGCCACGGGCTCGCCGCCGAGCAGCAACTTGGCGCCCTTGGCCACGCTGTCCTGCACCTGCGTATGCAGTTCATCGCGCAGGTCGCCGCGGGCCATCGGGGCCAGCGTGGTGTGTTCGTCCTGCGGGTCACCGTAGACGCGCTGGGCAGCGGCGGCGACGAACTTTTCCACGAAGGCATCGGCGATGGCATCGACCACGATGAAGCGCTTGGCGGCGATGCAGGTCTGGCCACTGTTGTCGAACCGCGACTTCACCGCGGCGGCGACGGTCTTGTCGAGGTCGGCGTCTTCGAGCACGACGAACGCGTCGCTGCCGCCCAGTTCCATGACGCACTTCTTGAGCTGGTCACCGGCATTGGCGGCAATCGAGCGCCCTGCCCGTTCGCTGCCGGTCAGGGTGACGGCCTTGACCCGCTTGTCGCGCAGCACGTCGGCGGCCTGGTCGTTGTCGATGTGCAGGACGTCGAACACGCCGGCGGGCAGGCCACCGTCGCGGCATACGGCCAGGATCAGGTCGGCGCACTGTGGGACGTTGCTGGCATGCTTGAGCAGGGCGACGTTGCCGGCCATGAAGGCCGGCGCAAGGAAGCGGAACACCTGCCAGATCGGGAAGTTCCAGGGCATCACGGCGAACACGCAGCCGATGGGCTCGTAGCGCACGTAGCTGCGCTGGGCCTCGGTGTCGATCAGCTGCGGCTTGAGGTAGTCGGCGGCGTGGTCGGCGTAGAACTCGCAGGCCTGCGCGCACTTTTCCACTTCGGCCAGGGCTTCGGCCTTGAGTTTGCCCATCTCCGTGGTCATGGCCCGCTGGATCTCATCCTTGCGGGTGCGCAGTTGCGCGGCGATGCCACGCAGGATGACGCTGCGCGCCTGCAGGGACTGGCCCGACCAGGCGGGAAACGCGCCTGCCGCAGCGGCCAGGCGCTGTTCGATCTGGGCGGCATCGAGCAGTTCGTGGCGGTAGGTGACCTGGCCGGTGGCGGGGTTGACGATTTCAACGGTCATCGTGGTACTCCGGAAGACAGTTCATCATTCTGCGCCCGGGGGTGTGATCCGGATGTTGCCGGGGTTGGCGGGGAGACGGGGTTGGATTGCGACATGGTGTCGCAGGTCGGGCCTGCGCGGAAAGCAACGTTTCGCTGCTACCTGTTTGGCACGCCGCGGGTGGGAGGCCGGGACACGCCGTGAATCCATCCATGGAGGCTCGCATGCGCCATCCATGGCGCATGACGGTCCCGGCCTCCCACCCGCGCCATGCCAAGACGATTGGCCGTGTCCGCACCAAGAGCAAAAGCCGGCCGACCGGTTTGATTGGGGAGAGAAGAGCAGCCGGGCAGAGCCCGGCTCTACGCGGCGCAACGCGGCAACTGCCTTACGCCGTTGCCCTGCGCCTTCAACAAAGGGGCAAGCACCCTGTCGGGCGTCGGCGTGGGTGGGTTGGCGGGACCGTTGGGCGCCATGGGTCCGGCGCATGCGCCGGACGGGTTGGGCAGGACGCCCAACCCCGGCCTTGCCGTTTGTGCAGGACTGCACAAACGCGCAAGGCGCCCACGAGCCTCCAGGGGTGAAGGCGCATTGCTTGCGAGGCACTGCCTCGCATGCGACTGAACGCACAGCCGCCAGCGGCTGGGCCGGACCGCGGAGCGGGATTCACGGCGTGTCCCGCCAACCCACCCACGCCGA